>CADCWE010000226.1 GCA_902806325.1 uncultured Thermomicrobiales bacterium
GAGACGGCGGCGAGTCTGGGCTGTAACGACAAGATGGACTGCCCGTTGGGGCCCAGATAATCGCCGCGATAACGCGTCAGGAGAGTGATTCTTAGATTGGCTTAGATTGGCAGCGGTGGCGGCGATCCACAGATCGCCAGCGTCCATCGGCGGAACCGCCCGCCGCGGTTCGGCGCGTAGCTCTCCCCAAATCCCGCACAAGTTCCAGTTTGCCCATATGATCGTGTACCCGTTCAACTGCTTGCCCAACTGTAGTCGCCTCCACGCCCTCCAACCGCGGACGTGCGAGCAGCATTCAAGATCAACGATCGTCGGGAACGTTTCGGCCTCCATCACCGTCATCTTTCCCTGCGGGAGTTTGTCGTCTCCGTTGCCGTCCGCACGGCCGGTTCCGCTCCCCATGACCGGAAGTCAACGCCCACTTGACGGTCGGCCTTACCCGCCGCATGATACGCGCACACGCCGATCCAGCGGCAGGATCCGCCCATGGGCGACCCGACGCCCGCCGACCGCACCCGTCTCCGACCGGTGCCGCCGACTCCGTCCTCGGAGCGGGCTCGGTTCAGCGGCTCGCTGCCGGTTTTCTTGACCAGTTTCGAGGGGCGATCCCGCGAGATCGCCCGGGTCTGCGCCCTGCTCAATGGCGAGACCCGCCTCGTTACGCTCGTCGGCCCCGGCGGGGTCGGCAAGACCCGCCTCGCCCTCGCCGCGGCCCACGCCGCGGCCCATGCCTTCCCAGACGGCGTCGCCTTCGTCGGCCTCGCCTCTGTGGCCGACCCGGATCTGGTCCTCCCGGCTATCGCCCACGCCTTCGGCGTCCGGGATGCGCCCGACCGCTCCCCGGGCGACCTCCTGGCCGCGTTCCTCGGCGACCGGCAGATCTTGCTGGTGCTGGACAACCTCGAGCAAGTGGTCGAGGCCGCGCCTCGGGTGGCCGGCCTGCTAGTGGCCCGCCCCTGCCTGGCGGTCCTCGCCACCAGCCGGGTCCGGCTCCGGCTCTCCGGCGGGCGCGAGTACCCGGTCCTGCCGTTGGACCTGCCGGGGCGGGGCGGGGAAGGCCCCGCCGCGGACCCCGCCCAATCCGCGGCGGTGCGGCTCTTCGTCGCGCGCGCCGGGGCCGTAACGCCCGACTTCGCGCTCACGGCGGAGGACGTGGCGGCGGTCGCCGCGATCTGCCGCCGGTTGGACGGCTTGCCGCTGGCGATCGAGCTGGCCGCGGCGCGGGTCGCCCACCTGCCCCCGGCGGCGCTGCTGGCGCGCCTCGAGCAACGTTTGCCCCTCCTGACGGGCGGCCCCCGGGACGCGCCACGTCGCCAACAAACGATGCGCGACGCGATCGCCTGGAGTTACGACCTGCTCCCGGCCGACGAGCAAGCCCTCTTCCGCCGCCTGGCCGTCTTCGCCGGCGGGTTCGCGCTCGACGCGGCCGAGGCCGTGGCGGGGGACGCCGCACGTTCCGTCTTCGATGCCCTTTGCGCGCTGGTCGACGCGAGCCTCGTCCAGCGGGCCGACGGACCCGGCGAGCGTGACCCGGACGGCCCGCGCTACCTGCTGCTGGAGACGGTGCGCGAGTACGGGCTGGAGCAGCTCGCGGCCAGCGGCGAGGCGGAGGCGATCCGCGACCGCCACGCCGCCTTCTACGCCGCCCTCGCCGAGCGGGACCGGCCGCCGATCGGCTCGGCTGGGCCGCCGGAGCGGGTGGCGGCGCTGCGGCGGGAGGACGCCAATCTGCGCGCGGCGCTGGGGTGGATCATCGAGCGGGAAGACGCCGAAACCGGTCTCCGCCTGGTCACGGCGCTCGCCAGCTGGTGGCGCGCCTTCTGGATGCGCGAGGGGCGGACCTGGATCGAGCGCGTGCTGGCGCTCGGCGGCGACGCCGCGCCGGACCTGCGCGCGCTGGCGCTTGGTCAGGCGGGGTTCGCGGCGTATCTCTCGAACGATCTGGCGCCCGCCGCCGCCGCCGGGGAACGGGCCCTGGTCGACTCCCGCGCCCGCGGCGACGTCACCGGGGCGGCGTTCGCGCTGGCCCTGCTGAGCGCGGTCGCCACGGCGCGGGGCGACCACGACCGGGCGGATGCGTTGATCGCGGAGTCCGTGGCGCTGAGCCGCCAAGCGGGCGATCCGGCGGTGGTCGCGTTGCGCCTCGAGTCGGCGGGCGCGGCGGCCGGGATCCGGGGCGACCTCGACCGGGCGATCGCCCGCTTCGAGGAGAGTTTGGTGCTCTTGCGGGGGGCAGGCAACGCCCGGGAGATCGGGCACGTCCTCGCCAACCTGGCGTTCAGCGTCCACGAGCGGGGCGATCCCCGGCGGGCGGCGGGGTTGGCCCGCGAGGCCCTGGGCGCGACCTGGGGCCCCCAGGAAGAGGAGCGGTTGATCTTTCCGCTCGATCTCGCCGCCACGGTGGCCCGCGCGGCCGGCCGGACGACCGAGGCCGCGCGGCTCCGGGGCGCCGAGGCCCGGTTGCGCGCGCGGTTCCAGGTCCCGATCCTGACCAAGGACGAGGCGCACTACGGGCGCGAACGGGACGCCCTGCGGCGGGCGTTGGGCGAGGCGGAGTCCGCGGCGGCGTGGGCCGCGGGGGAAGCGCTGCCCGTGGCCGAGGCCGTCGCCGCGGCCAACGCCGTGCTCGCCGCAATCGTTGACACCCCTACCGCCGCCATCACTTCCGCCCACGGCCTCACGCCGCGGGAGCTGGAAGTGATCCGCCTGATCGCCGCCGGTCAATCCAATCGGCAGATCGCCGACGCCCTCTTCATCAC
>CADCWE010000227.1 GCA_902806325.1 uncultured Thermomicrobiales bacterium
GCCGCCCCGTGCCCGGTGGATGACTTGTGGGCGTTACTAGTCGGCGGCCAGCTCCCGGTCCGGCGCGGTAAGGGCCCCCACCTCGGCCTCGGTGAGCCGCAGCACCAGCCCGCCCGAGTAACTGTGTGGTGCACCGGCCGCGGTGAACCACCGAGACGCTTCGCCCGTCCACGGTCCGCAGCGGCCCCGCAAAGGCTTGCTCCCGCCAGGCGGCGCTGATCGCCAGTTCCGGCGGGTTCCCGGTCTCGTCCATGATCGCCGCCCACCCCGCGCCGCCGATCTTCCCGGCGCACGATACCGGGTCGGGCGCCGCATGGGAAGTGGCGGGTTGGTATCACGCGGGCACACGAAGAGCGCCCGCAAAGCATCGACCGCGATGACCCTGAAGGAACACCTCGGAGCGCCAACGTGGCCACCGCTCGATCTTGGAAACGGTTCCGGCTTCGCCTACAGCGGCATGCACCAGCCAATGTGACGGCGGACCTCGCCGCGACAGGAGGTGGATCCGGACGCCAAACATATCGTGCCGGTTCTACGCTCATCACGGTGGTATTGCGGGCGGCACACGCCGCTCGTGACCCGGGGTAAGCGGTCGGCTCAGGTGAAACACCATCGAGACGCGCCGATCTGGCCCTCCTCGCCTACGGTCAGTGTAGACCTAGTAACCGGACTTCCGTTCCCCCGTTCTCCAGCGATGTCTGGAGAGCATGCACCATGGCGATCGGCCGCAACAGTTGGTCGTCCGACAGTGGACGCTCACCGGTTTCGACCATCCGCAGGATCCGGCTGAGCGCCTCCGCGTAGGCGTCATCCCCTCCCATGATCTCGCGCGCCGCCATCCCCTCGGTCCCGAAGAGGGTGCCGTGGAAGTGGTACGCGGCGTCGCCAAGATAGGTGAAGGTGGCCAGCGCCCCGCTGCTCCACGTCACCTGGACGGCCACGGTCTTGCCGCTGCGATGGGCAACCACCGTCTCGACATCCTCGCCGATCATCCGGAGCGCGATCTCGGCAACGTGGGTGGCATAGAAAAAGGGCCCCCCGTACTGGCTCTCGAAGTCGCACGGCCCGGAGAAGTGCGCGGCCCTGATCTCCCCGATGCGTGTCGCTTCGTCCGCCAGGACGTCCGTCGTCGGCGCCCACCGCAGCGCGGAGAAGGACGTCACCAGCGAGGCCGATCGGCGCGCCGCCGAAAGCATCCGCTCGCAGTCATCGAGCCGGATAGCGAGTGGCTTATCGACGTAGACGGGCATCCCGCGTTCGAGGAATGGCAGGGCGTGGTCGGTATGCAGATCCCCGTGGCGGTCGACCACCAGGGCGAGATCGACGCGTCCGACGAGATCCTCGGGCTGCCCCACGATCGTCTCGATCCCCCCTTCGCGGGCGACCTCCTTGGTCCGCGCCGGGTCGTCTCCCCAGATGGCCACGACGCGGCACCGATCCCCGGTGACGCGGTCGATGTTCGCCAGCCGCGAGTAGGCGATGGCGTGCGAGTTGTCCGACCCGACGACGCCGATCTTGATCATTGTTGGTCCCCCTGTACTCCCTGGTCCCACGCCCCGACCGGGCGGTTCGGCGTGCCGGACGAACTCCCCGGCGCGGTCGTCTGGCCCTGCGGTCCGAGCGCCGGGCTCGTCAACGGGGTCGTGATCCCCATCGACGGCGGTTTCGGCGCCTTCAGCGGGGTCTGAAGCAGGACCCGACGGATCGTCATCGGGGCGTCGCGTTCCACGGTTGCCATTCGCCGCTGTTTGCGGTGGTCTGGGCGAGCAGCGCCACCCGGGTCGCGGTGAGGATCTCCTCCGTGCGCACGGTCGGCTCCTTGCCGGCGAGGACCGCGTTCAGGAAGTCGCCGGCGACGGACCCCGGCGGCGGCAGCGGCATCCGTTCCGGCGGGCGCCGGTGCGTTGCGACGTGCAACTCGTCGCGCGCCCACCGCAGTTCGGCCGTGCCTTCCGTGCCGGTCAGCACCATCCGGTAGTCGCCGTGGTAAGGGGCGGCTTCCGGGCTGAACCAGTGCGCCTCGATCGTCGCCAGCAGGCCGGAGTCGGTCCGGAGCAGGATCTGGCCGTGGTCCTGAAACTCGGGGAGATCGGGGTGGGCGCGGTTGCCCGCGAGACCCTGAACGGCGCCTGCCCGGGCCCCGGTGAGCCAGAGCAGCAGGTCGATGTCGTGGATGCACAGGTCGTTGAGGATGCCCCCGTAGGTCGCGTGGCGGAACATCCAGCCCGGTCGGGTGGCCCGGCGCAGCCGGTGGGGCCCGGACGACCAGGCGAGCGCCAGGTCGCCCAGTTCGCCGGCGGCGAGGAGGTCTCGCACCGCCAGCGTCGGCGCGTAGAAGCGCTTGTCGAGCAGGAGCGAGAGCAGGCGGCCGCTACGCCGCCAGGCCGACTCGACCGTCTCCAGGTCGGCCAGCGTGGTGCAGAGCGGCTTGTCGGCGACGACGTGGACGCCCGCCTCGAGGCAATCGACGACGACGCGGCCCCGTTCCCCATTGACGGAGACCACCCCTGCCGCGTCGAGTTGCTCCCGGGCGAGCATCTCGCGATGGTCGGCGTAGGTGTTCACACCGAGGCGCTGTCCATACTCCTCGCGCAGGGCCGGATCGTCTTCGGCCAAGGCCACGATTCGCACGTCGTCTAGCCGGCGCTCGATCTCTTTGAGCAGGTACTCAAGGTGGGGGTGTCGCAGCCCGGCTAGCCCGAATCGGATTGTCATCAGGGTCCTTCCAATCGTCGTGGTCGTCGCTAAGCCCGGGCAGACGACCCGGCCGGCGCGGCTCGCCTCTCGATCGCCAGGATGGCCGCGATCGTCGCCAACCCCTCCGCGCCGGTGACGAGCGGATCGCGCCCGTCGCGGAACGCGTCCAGAATGTCCCGGCGCTGCCGCAGGTGGCCGAGGCCGCCGATCACGCCGGACACCTTGTCGACGGGTCCGAACAGCCAGCACAGCGGGTTGATGGCGGTTCATCAGCACTCCCCCGTCCATCGCCTGGTTACCACGCCAGGACGCCGGGTCGTCGGAGGACTGGCCGCGGCACCAGCGGACGAGGGCCTCTCCCAGGATCGGCCGGCCGAGCCGGCCAGCGGCGAGGGCGTCGTTCGGGTGGCGACGGGCCGGCTCCGTCCGTCGCTGGGAAATGGCGGAGAGAAAAAGGCCACGGTCCCGGGCGGCCCGGACGCCCTGCTCACCTTCGGACGTCGTCAGCGCCAGGGGCTTCTCGACGACGACGCCCTTGCCCGCCTCCAATGACGCCAGCGGCTGGCGCGCGGGGTCGTCGCTGGGCGCGCGGATCGCCACAAACCCGATATCGGTCCGGCGGAGCGGGTCCCGGTCGGCGGCGTACCCGGCGATCCCCGGTTCATCTGGTGGACGCCCCCGCCGCGAGAGCGCCACGACGTCCGCGTCCGGGCATCTCGCCAACGCCTCCGGACGGGTGCGGCCGATCTGGCCGAAGCCGACGATGCCGATACCCATTGGTCGCGCGGCGGAACGGGTGTCGCCGGGGTCCGTCATCAGGCGGCTCCGGGCTGATTCGCCGGTTGACTCGAGAAGACCGACCGTCCGGACTTGACGACACGGTTGATGTCGATCTCGTGGCCGTCCCAACGAAAGAGTACGAGATCGGCGGGGGCGCCCGGCGATAACCCCGCGGCGGCAGGGTGACCGAGGAGCAACGCCGGGCGGGTCGAGGCCATCCCCCAGCCGTGGCCGAGACCAAGCAGCCCCGAAGCGACGAGGTGGGCGACCCCGGCGACCAACGGCCGGGCCGAGCCGGCCAACAGGCGGGGATCGGCGGCGAGGAGGAGCCGCCCCGCGTCCGTCAGAACGACGCGAGATCCGACCGGGCTGACGTACTCGCCGGGGGGCATCCCGGCCAGGGCGACCGCGTCGCTGACGAGCACCGCGCGATCCCCTTTGACGCGGAGTACGGTCTTCAGCACGGCGTCCGGCAGATGGAACCCGTCGGCGATGACCGACGCCCACAGATCGTCGGCCGCGAGTTGCTCCCAGAGGTAGTTCGGGTGGCGGGGAAGCAGCGCATGGGCCCCGTTGCCCAGATGGGTCGAGAGCCTGGCGCCGGCGGCGACCGCCGCACGGATCTGCTCTGGGCTCGCCGCCGTATGGCCGATCGCCGCGATCACACCCGACGCGCAACAGCGAGCGATAAAGTCGGTTGCCCCCGGCCACTCGGGCGAGAGCGTGACGATGCTGATGCGGTCGCCCGATGCCCTTTGCCAGCGATCAAACAACGACCAGTCCGGAGGGATGACGTGGTTGGCGGGGTGGGCGCCCCGCGGTCCGTCCTCGGGCGAGATAAAGGGGCCTTCCAGGTGGATGCCGACGGCAACCTTCGACAGTCCGGGATCCCGCGATAGGGCGGTGGCGATCCCCCGGACGGTGCGCTCGATCTCGGCCGCCGCGGCGGTGATGATCGTCGGCAGGAACGTCGTCACGCCAAGGGGCAGGAGTGCTCGCGCCAAGCGATCAACGGCATCCCCCGATACCGCCCCGTCGTTCAGATCGATCCCGGCGAACCCGTTGACCTGGAGATCGACCAAGCCGGGCCCGATCCAGGGGAGGCTTTTCGGGTCTTCGACGGTAGAGGGGTCGACGCGCGCGATCCGGTCACCCTCGACGTGCACAACGACGGGGTGCCCGGTTGCGACGTCCCGACCCGAGAGATGCGCCGTGCCCTGTTCAGCCGCCATAGCTCTGGGGGTCGAGGTAGAGCGTGCAGGCGGGATGGGTGCGCAGGATCGACGCCGGGCATGTTGTCTCGACCGGGCCGGTCAGGGCGCGATGGACCGCCGCGCGCTTCGCCTGTCCGGGAACGACGCAGACGAGCCGGCGGCCGCTGACGAGGGTCGGGATCGTCAGCGTGATCGCGTGCGTCGGAACCTGTTCGATCGCCGGGAAACAGCCGTCGTTGACCTGTTGCCGGCGACAGGATTCGTCGAGTTCCACCAACTTGACGCGCTCCGGATCGGTAAAATCGGCGACCGGGGGATCGTTGAACGCCAGGTGGCCGTTCTCGCCGATCCCCAGGCAGACCACGTCCAGCGGCGCGGCATCGATCAGGGCCGAGTAGCGCTGGCATTCGGCCAGCGCCTCGTGCGCGGTCGGCATCGCGCCGATCAGGTGGACGGTCCCAGGCCCGACCCGATCGAAGAGCCGCGAGCGCAGGAACTGCCCGAACCGCTGCGGCGACGCTTCGGGCAGGCCAACGTAGTCGTCAAGTTGAAATACCGTTACCCGCGACCAGTCCAGCCCTGGGGTCGTGGCGAGCGACGCCAGGAACTCCTCCTGCGACGGAGCCGCGGCGAAGGCCATTCGCGCGTGACCCCGCTCGGTCAGCGCCGCGTTCATCGCGGCCGCGACCTCCGCTGCCGCCGCGGCGCCAAGATTCGCCCGATCCGAGAACACGCGAACCGCGAGTTGATCGACCTGCACCGTCTGGACGGGGGCCGGTAGCGCCGAGCCGTCTGTCATGGTCCTCCCCGGTATCATCGCGTCGCGGCGTCCGTCGCGAGCGACACCTCCGCGACAAGATCGATGGCCGTCTCGACGATCGCTTCGCCCGCCTCGGGCGCGAAGCAGGTCGGGTGGCCGTAGTAGCGGTACGCTTCCTCGACCTCGTAGCCGCCGGCCGGGTAGGCCGACCGGTGGGGGATGTACCCGGGTCGGCCATTGGCATAAGCCAACGTCATCACCCGACGAGGGGCGCTCCGCTCCTTGATCTCCAGGCCGAATTCAACGAACGACTCGCCGGGCAGCAGCACGAGGGAGACATTGCCGATCGCGAGAACCATCACCTCGGCATCGACGGCCCCGGCCGGGTGGCCGGCCCGCACCTCCTCCGCCCAGGCCAGGAAGACCTGGAGCCGCTCGAACTCTCCCGGGAGCCTCGCTCGGCGCGCCATCGCCTCCGCCTCGGTCCGCCAACCGTCGACCAGCCGCGCCAACTCCGCCTGCTCCGGCGGCGGCAGGAACGGAAGGCGCACGATCCGGCGGGCGGTCCGAACCCTAGCCGGGAGCACGGGAACATCGGTGACCGGCAGCGCGGCATCGAGCCGGGCGGCCTGCTCCGCGGCTTGCAGGGCCGCGCCGGCGACCGCCCGCCCGATGCGCTCCGCCTCGCCGAAGGTCCGCCAGTGCATGCCCTGGCCATGGTCGCCATCACGAGCGGTGTGGCCGTTGTTCACCTGGCCGCAGCATCCCGTGACGAACTGCGCCGCCGCCCCGGGGTAGACGGCTTCCAGGGTCCGGCGGACATAGCCGGGGTAGTCCGCCGTCGCCAACCGGTTGTTCGGTCCGAGCGTAACCGGATGGCAGCCGTAGCTGACGAGCAGGGCCACTACGGTTCCGTCGAGACGCTGGTACCGCAGGACGGGCACCGCGGGATCGATGATCCCACCGGGGATGCGCCGGTTCTTGCCGACCGTCGGCTCCGAGCCGACGGCCCAGCGCATGACCACCGATGCGACCGAACGCGCCGCCGCCGCCGCCGTCTCGGCGGCCGTCTGGCAGACGCCGTCGAGGTAGTCGATGTCGCAACGGCCAAGCCGCCCTGTGGCCATGGTGGCCGGGCCGCCGTGGGTGTGGGTGCAGGTGACGCCGACGGCCTCACCGGGGATGCCGGTGAGGGCCGCGATCCGGTCTCGGATCGCGGCGACGCTGCGCGCCTCGACGTCGACCACGTCGAGCGTGACCAGCGCCGCCGCGTTCGTCAGCGCCGCATCCTCGGCCCAAACCATTGCCCGGACGCAAAGGTCGTCGTGGACTCCCGTCATCGGCTCGGTGCGAGCGATGAAGCCCGAGAGGTCGCTGCCCACGGGGGGCGTGATGACGCCGTGCGCGGTTCCGAGGTAGACCCCTTGCGCCTCGTACTCGGTCCCGCGGTTCTCGGTCAACTCCACGCCGCCTGGATCTTGCGGATCGCGGTCACGATGCTGTCGAGCGCCTCGTCGTCGCCCAGCAACGCGACCTGCGTCAGCCAGAACACGTCGCGGGAGACCTCTTCCGCGATGGGGCAGTTGCCGAGTTGGTTCAGGCTCTCGGGTCCGAACAGGTCGTCGAGCGCCCGGCGGATCGCCGGCGACGACGTCAACGGGACGTAGCCGGCGCTGACGCAGGTAATGCCTTCGGCCCGGAGCGCCTCCAGGAGCTCGTCGCGGCTCCGGCCGCCGAAGGCCGTCGCGTCGTACCGGACGGGGTAGAGGTGGTGACCGTGGCGGGTCACCCGTGGATCGACGGAGACCGGCTTGATCCCGGCGATGTCGGCCAGGGACCCGTCGAGATAACGCGCGGCGGCGTCTCTGACCCGCTCGTGCTCCGGCAGGCGCTCCAACTGCGCCAGCAGGACCGCGCCCTGCCACTCGGTCATCCGGAAGTTCCAGCCGAGGATCTCGTGCTGGTACCAGGCGCCGCCGCGGACGCGGCCGACGTTGTGGAGCGACCAGCACCGCTCCGCCAGCTCCGGGTCGTTCGTGACGATGATGCCGCCCTCGCCGGCGGTGATGTTCTTCCCCGCCTGGAAGCTGAAGCAGCCGAGGTCGCCGATCGCGCCGACGCGATGCCCGTTCCACTCCGCGCCCCAGGCCTGGCAGGCATCTTCCAGCACCCGGACTCCGTGTTCCTTGGCGACGGCGAGCACACCGTCCATGTCGGACGGCTGGCCGCCGATGTGGACCGGGACGATCGCCTTCGTCCGCGTCGTGATCGCCGGAGCGATATTGGCCGGGGCGATGTTGCACGTCTCGGGATCGACGTCGACGAAGACCGGCTTGGCCCCCAGCATGAGCGCGGCGCTGGCCGTGGCGATGAAGGTGTACGGCGTGGTGATGACCTCATCGCCGGGCCCGACCCCGAGCGCCTTGAGCCCCAACTGGATGGCCATCGTCCCGTTTGGAACGCAGACGCCGAAGCGCGCTCCCTGGTACGCCGCGAACCTGGCGGCGAAGGTGGTCACCTTGTCGCCGCCGAGTTCGCCCCAGGTTCCCGAACGGAGGACCTCGAGCAGCAACCGCTCCTCCCGCTCGTCGAAGACCGGCCAGCTCGGGAAGGGGCTGGTCCGCACCGGATCTCCGCCCTCGATCGCCAATCGGCTCAAGACCGCCTGCTCTCGTCTCATGTCGTCTCCTGTGGCTGGTGCCGCCCGTCGTCCCAAGAATCGGACAGGCGCCTTTAGCGTCCGGCGAGACGGGGATCGAGCGCCTCGCGCAACCCTTCGCCCACGAAGTTGACGGCCAGGACCGTCAACACGATCAGAACGCCGGGATAGACGCCCTGCATGGGCTCCACGAAGATGTAGTTCTGGGCGCCGCTCAGCATCGAGCCCCAACTCGCCTGGGGCGGCTGGATCCCCAATCCCAGGTAACTGAGGGCCGATTCGGTCAGGATTCCGGTCGCAACCGCCAGCGTCGCGACCACGATCACGGTCGAAACGACGTTGAGCAGGATGTGGCGCATGATCCCCACGTTGGAATGGCCGGAAACGCGGGCGGCGAGGATGTACTCCTTTTCTCGGATCGCGAGACATTCGCCGCGGATCAATCGGGCCGTGACCATCCACTGGGTCACGCCGATGATGACGATGGTGTTGAACAGGCTCGGCCCCAGAAACGCGGCGGCGGCCAGGACGATGAAGAAGGTCGGCATCGCCAGCATCGTGTCGGTGAAGCGCATCAGCAGGCTGTCCGCGAACCCGCCCAGGTATCCGGAGGTCAATCCCACGAGCAGGCCGAGCACCGTGGTGCAGACGGCGACGAGGAGCCCGACCGCAAGCGAGATGCGCCCGCCGAGCAGCAGTCGGGCCAGGATGTCGCGCCCGAGCGGGTCGCAGCCGAACGGATGGGCGCGGCTGGGGCCCTCCAGACTGAGGCAACTGAGCGTGTTTGCCTCAAGGTCGAAAAAGCGCCGGCCCACGCCCGGACCAGCGACGGCCGCGACAACCAGAATGCCCAACATCGCCAGGCCGATCAGGCTGAGCCGGTTGGCGGCGAAGCGCCGCCACCGCCACCGGCGGGTGGACGGCGCGCCGCGGATCAATGGCGTTGCTCGATCGACCGTCGCCAGGATTGCCACCACGTCGCCCTTTACCGTCTAGCGTTCGAGGTTGATGCGGGGGTCGATCACCGCGTAGGCGATGTCCGCGAGCAAGTTGCCGAGGATCGTCAGCACGCCGGTGAAGACGACCAGGCCCATCACCACCGGGAAGTCGCGCTGCAAGACCGCCTCCCAGCCGAGGCGACCGATGCCGGGCCACGCGAAGACCGTCTCGATCACCACCGCGCCGCCGATCAGGGTCGGCAACCGCAGCCCAACCAGGGTGACCATCGGCAACAGCGCGTTCTTGAGGGCGTGGCGGATGAGCACCAGCCGCTCGGTCACCCCCTTCGCCCGGGCCGTGCGGACGTAGTCCTCGACCAGGACATCGCTCATGCTGGAGCGAACGAGCCGGGTCAGCGCCGCGGTGCCCTCCAATCCGAGGACGGCCGCGGGAAGGACGAGGTGGTGCAGCACATCGACGGCGTGCGATTCGACGTCCCGCCCGACCGACTCCATCCCCTGAACGGGGAACCAGCCGAGCTCGACGCCAAAAACGATGATCACCACGATCGCCGCCCAGAACGCCGGGATCGAGACGCCGGAGAAGGCGAAGACCGTCAGTCCGTAGTCGATGGGCGAGTTGCGGCGGAGGCTCGATACCATCCCCAGCGGGATCGCAAGCACCAGCGACATCACCAGCGCGGAGCCGGTGAGGAGCATGGTGGCGGGCAGCCGGTCCAGGATCTTCTCCCGAACCGGCTGGCCGTCGATAAACGAATCGCCGAAGTCCAACCGGACCACGCGCCACAGCCAGTCGCCGAATTGGACGGGGAGGGGACGATCGAGCCCCAACCGCTCCCGCATCTGCTCGATGTTCTCGCCGCTCAACGCGTTGAGATCGACCCCGCCGGTCGCGCCGGGCGTGAGGTGGACGAGCCCGAACGAGAGGACGAGCAAGATCAGAAGCTGCGGCCCCACGAGGACGCCGCGTCTGAGGAGATAGCGGTTCACCCTCGTCGCCCCCTTCCGTGCCTTACTCCTCCACCACCCGCCAGCGGTTCATGAAGAAGCCCGGCCCGACGCTCGACAGCGCGCCAGCGCCGGTCTCGTCCAGGGTGACGTTCGGCTGGGAGATCAACTGGTAGGCCGGGTGGGCGAAGGGAATGAGGGGGAGGTCGTTGTAGACCTCCTCCTGGATCCGGCGGCCGAGTTCGGCCCGGACCGCCGTGTCGGTCGTCGCGTAGGCCTCATCCAGCAACCCGTCGACGGTCGCGCTCTTGTAGCCGAAAACGTTGCGCGTGCCGCCCTCCGCCAGCGTCAGCTCGGTGCTGCGAAAGAGTTGGGTGAGCCCAACGATCGCGTCCGAAGTCAGCGGCCAACCGACGGTGGCAAGCTGGAACTGGCCCGACATCGTGTCGGCCAGATTGGCGAGCTCGACGGTGACGATCTCGACATCGATGCCGGCTTCGCGCCAGCTCGCCTGCGCGATGGCCGCGATGTCCTGCCAGTTCTGGGCCGCCCAGGCCTGGTACTGGAGCTTCAGCGGTTGGCCGTCCTTCTCGCGGATGTCGCCGTCGCCCTTCACCCAGCCCGCTTCTTCGAGCAGCGTGTTCGCGGCGTCGAGGTCCCGCGTCACCGCCGGCAGCGCGTCGTTGTGGTACTCGCCGTAGGCGGGTGAGACGACGGTGTTCGCGAGCACGCCGTTGGCGTAGAGGACCGACTGGATCCGCTCGCGATCCAACGACAGCTGGAGCGCCTTCCGGACGTTGACGTCCTGGAGGAGTGGGGTCTCCAGGTCGACGTTGATCCCGTGCACGCTGCCGGCGAGGCCCCGGAAGACGACGTACCCCTGCGCCTCCAGGCCCGCCATCGTCGTCGGGCTGAACTGGATCACGTCCAACTCGCCAGCGAGCAGCCCGGCCTGCTGGGCGGACGCCTCCGGTGAGTCGCGCAGGATGATCGTCTGGACGAACGGCAATTCGCCCCAGTAGTCGGTGTTCGCTTCGAGGGTAACGAAGCCGGTTTGGCGCTCGGCGACCCGGAACGGGCCGGTCCCCACCGGCAACTCGCCGAACGCCTCGTCGTACGGGTTCGCCGAGAGGAGGTGCGACGGGAGGATCGTTAGCTGCTCCGCCAGCACCGTCAGCAGCGGGCTGTAGGGCTCCGTCAACGTGATCACGACGGTGCCGTCGTCGGGTGCCTCGACCGAGCTGATATAGGTCCTGACCGTGTCCTGGGCCGGCGATTGGCTGTCCGTCGCTCCCGCGGTATCGATCGTGAACTTGACGTCGTTGGCGGTGAAGGGTTGTCCATCGTGCCAGGTCACGCCCTCGCGCAAGGTGAAGGTGAAGATCCGCTGGTCCTCGCTGACGGTCCACTCCGAGGCAAGGCCGGGCACGAGTTCGAAATTCGGCGAGAACTTAACCAGCCCCTCGTTGACGTGGTAGGCGACGGCGAGGGCGCTGGTGAAGCGGCCCAGGAACGGATGGAGGGTCGCCAGTTCGCTCATCCGGGCGGCGTAGATGATCTGTCCAAACGGCGCCGCCTGGCCTTGCCGGGAGACGACGGCCTGGACCCGGCCCGGATTCGCCGGCGCGGCGCCCAATCCACCCGGGAGAACGGCGACACCGGCGGCGCCGATCGCCGCGGCCCTCGTGAGGAGGGTACGCCGGGATACGGTCGTCGAGGTCGTCGCCGCGGCGATGGTCGTTCCTGGGATAACGCGCTTCGGGGCTGGGGTGCGCATCGGGTTCCTTTCTCGGCTCCGTGCTCTCACCCGACCGCCCATGCGGCCGGGAGCGTCCGCGACGAACGCGCGCAGGCTTCTAGGCAACCGACCGGCGACCTCCGTCGTTCGGTTCGGACCCGGCGAGCAAGCCAGCCGCCCGCTGAAGCACCAGCGCCGCGCCACCGAGCGGCGCCGCAAGGTCGCGGGCATGCCCAATCACGATCGTCACCTCCCGGCGGGAGAGCGGGAGCGCCCGCTGTCCCAACTCGTGATCGATGGCATCGGTCAGGACCCGGCCCCACCCGGCCGTTGGCCCGCCCAAGACCACCACGGACGGATTGAGGACGTTGATCAGGCCGGCGATGGCGATCGCGAGCCACCGTGCCGTGCTCGACACGACGGCGCCGGCATCGGGATCCCCAAGCGTGGCCGCCTCGCCGATGGCGGCAATGACGTCCGAATCGTGCGCATCCGACCGCAGCGCCCGAGCAAGCGGGCCGTCTCGTTTCGTTGCGAGAACCGGCTGGAGTTGCTCGATGATGGCCGCGGTGGAGACGAAGGCCTCCAGGCAGCCTCGGTTGCCGCACGCGCAGACGGGGCCGTCGGGATCGACGGTCATATGACCGATCTCACCGGCGATATTGCTGGCGCCCCAGTGGATCTCGCGCCCAAGCACGATCGCGCCGGCGACGCCGCGACCCAGGTAGAGGTAGATCAGGTCATGCGCGCGCTCCTTCCCCAGAACCCACAACTCCCCAAGGGCGGCGGCTTTGCCGCGGTCGGTCACCATGACCGGGACCCCGAGGCGCGCCGCGAGGAGAGACCGCAACGGCGTGCCCTCCCATCCGAGGCGCCTGGCGCTGTCGACCGTGTCGTTGGCCGGGTCGACGAGTCCGGGGACCGCCACGCCGCAGCCGAGCAAGGTCGACCGATCCCGATTCGTGAGCAGGCTGTTGACTCCAGCGGCGACGACCTCGACGACCGTTGCGACCTCGGAGCGCTCGAGCGGCAGCTCGACCATCGACAGTCGCTCGCCATGAAGCGTAACGAGGAGGAGCCGGCAACTCGACGCGTCGATCTCCAGGCCAACCACCAACCGGCCGCTGCCGCGCACGGAGAGGAGGATCGGCTTGCGCCCACCGGTCGACGTACCAGAGCCGATCTCTTGCACGATCCCCTCATCAATCAGTCCGGCGACCAGATTGGAGACGGTTGGCTTGTTCAGGTGGCTGAGTCGCGCCAGTTCGGCACGAGAGAGCGCGTCTCGGGCAAGGAGGAGTTCGAGTATCCGTCGCCGCGAGCCGACGGTAGTCCTGCTCCTCGTGAGGATAGTGATGCCCCCTCGCGGCGGTAACGTCCTCATCCGATTCGACTTGCGAGTGCTTTGTTAAAAACTATAACAAAGGCGGTTGCGGTGGTCAATTCGTCGACGCGTTGAGCCGCCTCCGGCGTGTACGCTGGGGCCCATTGTGGTGGCGTCGTACCTCCCGGCGCCGCGGGCGGTGGCGTCGCCGCGTTGGGAAGGCACGTCGGCCGGGGCGAATACGCTAATCACTCAAGGGGCGGGAGGCTTTGGGCGGCCAGCGCTCGATGAGGCGCAGCACGTTCTCCCCCAGGATCTTCCGCTTGTCCTCGTCGGAGAGCCTGGCGTGGGTGATGCGGCCGAGTTGATGGGCGTTGTCGATGAAGGGGACGTCGGTGGCGAAGAGCAAACGGTCAGCGCCGGCCGCCTCGACCAGGGTTTCGAGCGCACCGAAGCGAACCGTCGAGAGGGTCGTGTCGAGGTAGACGTTCTCGCGCTCGCGCAGCAGCGGCGCGAACGGACTCGGCGTGCGGCCATCGTAGGCACCGGCCTCGTGACCCTGGACAAAGACGACGTTCCGATACGTGGCGCTCAGCCGGTCCAGGTCTTGAGCGTCGCCAAAGGTGTGACTGAGGATGACTCCCCCGCGCTCGTTCATCCAGGCGAAGACCCGGTGGTAGGCCGGGCCGTCCGGGGGGTACTGATGGATCGCGGGGTGGAGCTTCACTGCCCAAAAGCCGAGGCCATCAAGACACCGTGCCAGCTCCGTTTCGAGGTCCTCCGGGTAGTGCGGGTTGATGACCGCGTAGCCGGCAAAGCGGTCTGGGTAGGCACGGACAACCGCGGCGACCTCGTCGTTGCCCCGCCGATAGTCGGCGCATATGGCGTAGGACGAGCTGATGCAGGTGAGCCGGACACCGATCTGGTCCATCGAGGTCAGGAGACCGGCCGCATCGGCGTGCGGGGCGTGGATCATGGGGAACGGTCCGAGGTGGGCATGGGCGTCGATGACGAGCATATCGACCAGTGGCACGCCACGGGCGGCAAGCTCCTGGATCGTCATGGCTTCACCCCGTGCAGCAGCGAGCGCAGGTTGCCGCCGGCGATCCGCGTCCGATCGGCCTCGGAGAGACGGGCGTAGGCCAGTGCCGTCACCGCCGGGCCAGGCGCACGGGTCGGAAACCCGGATCCGAACAGAACGCGCTCGGCGCCGAAGGTTGCCGCGACCATCTCGATCCCCCGATGCACGGTGTAGTACGAGGTCTCGATTAGCAGGTTCGGGCAGCGCTCCATGGCGGGAAAGAGCCGGCGGTTGCCGCCGATGCCGGTCCGCACCAGGATCACCGGGAGATGGGGGAACGCCGCGCAGACCTCGACCAGTCCCTCCCAGTCGACGAACTCATCGGTCCAGCCGCGCATCCCGAAGTCAACCCAAACCGGGGTGCGATGTGCCGCCAACCGCTCCAACAGCTGGCCGATGTTCCAAAGCCGGAATCGAAAGCGGTGATCGTATGGGCAGAGCCTGCACGCCCTCACGCCCGCGCGAATCATGGCCGGGACGAGCTCGTTGGGGGGCGATAGTTCGCCGGTCTGATGGGGCCCCAGGACCCAACAGGGATGGAGCATCGGCCGCCCGGCGATGTCGGCGATCAGGCGATCGTTGCCCACCGAGGGGCTGTACTCGGCCGCGTCCGCGTGGAAAACGAGCGCTTCGCCGATCCCGAAGAAGCGCAGTGCGTCTACCAGTTCGTCTGCGTTCGTCGGCGCCCCGGGCTGATGGACGGCGGTACGACCGAGCAGGCAGGAGGCGTCGAAGAGTTCGGCTGGGGCAGGTCCGCCCAAGGCGGCGCCGTCGTCCGATCGAACGTCCAGATTAGAACCGTCCATCCCGCACCTCAAAGTGCGTGGGCTTGCTCAGCGTCCGGTTGCCTTGCTTCAGCCAGTCCGCGACCCATTCGACCATCCGATCGAGCGAGACGCGGGGGTAACCGAACAGGCGATGGCAACGCCCGGCGTTGGTGAGCAGTGCCGTCGGGGCCTCGACGCCGGAAAACGTCGGCGGCGGCGCGGCGAGAAGATCGGCAAAGCGGTTGGCGAGCCATCGGATCGAGACGGTCTCCGGCCCGCTGACGTTAAGGACCGCTGGCGGGCTGGCGCAGAGCGAGAGGGCTTGCAGGACGTACGCCGCGGCGTCCCCTTGCCAGACCACATTGACCGCGCCCATCGCCAGGTCGATCGGCTCACCCGCTTGGACCTTCTGCGCAACGTCCAGCAGGATGCCGTAGCGAAGGTCGATCGCGTAGTTGAGGCGAAAGAACGTCAGCGGTGTCCCGCGCTCACGGGAGAAATGCTCCATGATCCGCTCGCGACCCAGGCACGACTGGGCGTACTCGCCGACCGGCTCGGGCGGATGCGCCTCCGTCGCCCCGCCTTCGGCGACGGGCGTGAGCGGGTAGACGTTGCCGGTGGAGAAGACGACCATCCGGGCCCGCGGGAACCGCTCGATGACCAGCCCGGGAAGATAGGTGTTCATCACCCAGGTCAACCACTCCGCGCCCTGCGAGCCGAACTTGCGGCCCGCCATGAAGACGATGTTCGGCGCGTCCGGCACGTCATCGAGCGCGCGGCGGGCGAGCAGGTCGCAGGCGATGGTTTCCACGCCGCTCTCGCGTAGCTGCTCGGCCGTTCCGCCCGACGAAAAACGCGATACGGCGATAACCCGCCTGGCGGTGCCGTTCCGGTCGGTCGCGCGACGTGCCATCCGGGCGACGGTTGGCCCCATCTTTCCTCCGGCCCCGAGAACGAGGATGTCCCCCTCAAGGTCTGCCAGGGTTTCGATGCACCCCTGCGTCGGCTCGCTCAGGAGGTCGTCAAGCTCCTCCTCGGAGCGAATGGTCGGCGAGCGCTTCTCGAGGCGCTCGGTCTGTGTCGCCATCGGACACTCCTCCAGCGTCGGATCGGCGGCTCCTGGACCGTTCCGGCTCAGGACAGCCAACGATCCAGGTGCTCGGTCACGAACCGGTCGTCGTTCAGCTGCGGGTAGGCGGCATAGACGCGGTCGATCTCGGCCGCCTGGCCCGGCGAGAGGTCCTCGTTCGGATCCAGGCACCAGCGACCGGCGAGCAGCCCCTGGCGGCGCAGGACCTCGTGGATACCGGCGATGGAACCGGCGAAGCGGTTGACCGGGTCGAAGAAGGCGGCGTTGGCGTCGGTGACCTGGACTGCGCTGCCAAGGAGGTCCTGCGGCGCATCCGCCGCTGCCGTCACCACATCGTGGACGCGCTCCATGAGCTGGACGGCCGAGCGGGTCCAGACGGCCCAATGGCCCAGCAGCCCACCGACGATCCGCGCGCTGGTCGTTCCACTGGTCGTGGTCAGCCGGTAGGGCGTCAGCAGATCGAGGACGATGTTGTCGTCGTTGCCGGTGTAGAGAGCGACCTCGTCCGCGCGCCCAGCATCGACGACGGCCCGCACCACGTCGAGCGTTCGGTAGCGGTCGAAGGGGGCGATCTTGATCGCCGCGAGGCGATCGATCTCGGCGAGTTGTCGCCAGAAGCGGTAACCGAGATGCCGCCCACCGACCGCCGGCTGGAGGTAGAAGCCGAACAGCGGCCGGATGTCCGCGAGCAGGCGGCAGTGTTCTAGGAGTTGGTCATCGCTCGCGTCGCGCAGGGCGCCGAGGCTCGGCATGACCAGGTCGTATCCGAGGTCGGCGGCCAATCTGGCCTCCGCCGTGGCCTGGCCGGTGTCACCGCAGACGCCGGCAACCGTCAGCACGTCCCGGCTGTCGGGCCCCGCCTCCCCCCGAACCGTTTCGATGGCAAGCTCCAACACGGGCCGTAGCAGCCCCACGTCGCGGATCGCGAATTGGGTGGTGTGGACGCCGACGGCCACCCCGCCCGCTCCGGCGGCGAGGTAGTAGCGGGTCAGGGCGCGCTGTCGGCGCTCGTCGAGCGTGCGTTCACGGGTCAGCGCGAGGGGGTGCGCCGGGATGACGAGCCCCGAGCGGAGCGCTTCCCGTTTGACGTCCGACAGGCCTAGGGGATCCATCCCAACGCTCCCTTCGCTCGCCGCCCCCGTTCCGGGTCCATGCGCCCCCCTCTCGCCTTCAGACCGTCAGAAGACAAGGGCGCCGAAGCGCTGCGGCGAGTGGTAGTCCTGGCGCAGCCATATCCGTGACCCGTGAGCGCCGGTCCAAACCAACTGCTGGGCGCGACGGAAGGAGCCGTCGTTGTCGTTGACGATCAGATCGAAGCCGACCTTGTCGCCCGGCTCCGGAATCCGACCCAGCCGGGCCAAGGGCAACTCCAGGTGCAGGTCGTAGCCGTCGTCGCGGATCTCCGAGCGCAGGCGCACGCCTTCGAGCGACGGACTGGCCTCCGCCGGCGACCCCTTCGTAGCCCGCCCCGGACCGATCGGGAAAACGCGGGCCGGCTCGCCGTCGGCCGAGTTCGGGATAAGGACAAGACCGAAGATCCCGGTCAGGGAGGTGTCGGCTTGGGCCGCGTCACCGCGCGGATCGAAGTAGATCTGCACGCTGTCGTAGTCGTAGTGGTGCTCGACAGGGCCGCTGCAGACCACCGCGTCGTCGGTGACTCCGACCCGGATTCTCAGCAATCCCCCTTCCCGATCGACCCGAAACCGAGCGCTCAGGTCGTCACGCCCGCGCCAGTGGCGTTCGCCGCGGCGCACCTGATCCGTTTCACCGAGCGCATACGCGCGACCCAGGAACGCGAGCGCAGGCGCCAGCGCGCGTTCGGCGACGGCCTCTCCGCAGGCGACACGCACCGCGAGCGGCGGGTCGAGCATGCCCCAGTCGACAGGCAGATCGACCACCGCCTCCCGTTCGACCTGGACGGACCGGATCTGCGTTCCGGCCACGATCTCGACGTCTTGCCGCGCGTTGTCGGCCTTCGCGACACGGGCACGGAGCCTCGGCCCCGAGAGATTCGGGAACCAGGCGTCGAGGGCGATCGGCGGTTCTGATGCGGCCCTGGTCGCCACACCCTCCGAGCCCTCGAACCGGCTCTCCGCGACGGATAGACCGTTGGCGTCGAATTGCCTGATCGTGGCGGACGCGTCGTGGTCGGAGTAATCGCAGGCGATGCGTCCGCCGATTCGCAGCAGAACGACGTACCGACCTTCACCATCGGCTTGGAACGTCTCGACCACGGCGCGCCCCCCGGCACGGTGTTCGAAGAGGGCGGCGAAGGTCGTCCGCTTCGCCCGCCGCCGGCCGATGAGGACGGGGAAGAGGTGCGGAATCTCTTGCGGCGGGCCGAAGGCAGCGGCGGTGTAGATCTCGGTTGTA
>CADCWE010000228.1 GCA_902806325.1 uncultured Thermomicrobiales bacterium
CGGCGTGGCGTCCTGAGCGGCGAGGGCGCCGGGCCAGGCCAACGACGAGACGAAAACGAGCGCGAACAACCAACGCGGCGCCATGCGGATTGCGTGCTCCACCGTGGTCTCCCCTCGCGAGGTAGTGTCGTTGGCGCGGGACGACGCAGCGTCCGGCCGGAGTGGCATGATAGCATCGGGACGGTGCGCGTTCAGGGGAAGCTGCCGGCCCCGGCGGAAGCCCTCACCCCTCGTCCCCAACCTCGACCGCCGCGTCCTCGTACGCCAGCAGCGTCTCCGGGCCGAAACAGACGATCGTCGCCCGGTGGATCGCCTTGTCGCGGGTCAGAAAGGCGGCGATCTCCCGCAACGCGATCGGCGCCGCGCGGCGGACCGGGAAGCCGTAGGCGCCGGTCGAGATCGAGGGGAAGGCGATGGTCTTGACCCCGTGCTGCTTGGCCAGCACCAGGCTGTTGCGGTAGCAGCGCGCCAGCAGCTCGTCTTCGCCGTGGGTGCCGCCGCGCCAGACCGGGCCGACGGTGTGGATCACGAACCGGGCCGGCAGATCGTGGCCGCCGGTGATCCGGGCCTCGCCGGTCGGGCAACCGCCGAGGGTCCGGCACTCGGCCAGCAGGCCCGGTCCGGCGGCGCGGTGGATCGCCCCGTCGACGCCGCCGCCGCCGAGGAGCGAGGCGTTGGCGGCGTTGACAATGGCGTCCACGCGCTGGCGGGTGATGTCACCCTCGACCACCTCGATCGCCGTGCCGAGCATCGTTCCTCCTCCGCAACGCGCTACGTGCCGTGCGACAACAAAAAGGCGCAGGCGAAGCCGATTGCCGTGGCGAGCGCGACCAGCGGCCCGCCGTCCTCGAACGCGTCCGGGAACATGGTGTCGGCCAGCATCGCCAGGATCGCGCCGGCGGCCAGGGCCAGCACCGCGCCGACCCACTCCGGCGGCAGACCGCCGAGCAGCGCGTAGCCGGCGACGGTGGCGAACACGCAGGCGACGGTGACCGCGCCCCAGACCGCCAGCACGTAGGCGCGGGAGCGCCCTTCGCGGCGCATCCCGACCGCGCTGCCGATGCTTTCCGGCACGTTGCCGAGGAAGATCGCCGCCAGCAACACCATGCCGAAGCCGGTCCCCTCGCCGCCGAGGCCGATCCCGAGCGCGGCGTTCTCCGGCACCCCGTCCAGGACCGCGCCAACGAGCAGGGCGGTGCCGCCGGCGGCGGCCTGGCCGGCGGTCTGGGGAATCCGCTCGGCGCCGGGTTTGACCTCGCCCGCCTCGCGCCCTTCCCGCTGGGGATCTTCCGCGGCCAGCCGCTCCAGCGCCAGGTCGGCCAGCACGTAGATCACCGCCCCGACCATGAAGCCGCCGACGGCGTGGGCCAGGCTGCCCTCCTCGGCCGCCTCGGCCATCAGGTCGTAGGTGAGGGCCGAGACCAGCACTCCGCCGCCGAAGGCCGTGATCGCCGCGACCACCCGCCGCGGCGGCTCGACGACCAACCCGACCACCACCCCGACGAAAAACCCGGAGCAGGCCAGCAACCCGTAGAGCGCCGCCGTCAGCATGCCGCCTCCGCCCGCCCGCGTGGCACCGCACGGCGCGATTGTCGCACGGGTGCCGTGGACGGGAGGTGCCCGGTTGACGCTGTCCAGAGGTCTGTCACAGTTGAGAGACGACCTCGGAGCGCGGTGCCGATGTGCCGTGTCACCCGATGCCGGGATGCAGGGACGATGGCAGCCGTTCGGCGTGACGATCCGCGCTCGGTGCGGGTCGGACCGTTGGCGAGGGCAACCAGGCGCCCATCGACGTCCGGTGGGTGGGCGTAAAGGAGGCCGGCTACCGCGCGATCGTGCCCTCGTAGACCAGGTCCCGGCAGCGCGCCTCCACCTCCCGCGGGTCCAGCGGGTGGCGGGCGAGGCCGCTGTCGATCGCTGCCCGGGCGACGGCGTCGGGCATTGTGCGTACGCATCCTACGGGAGCGTGATCCCGGATCGGACCACCGAGATAAATGCGCCCGGGTAGCCCGGCAGCTTGTCCGCGAACAGGACCATCACCCAGCGTTCGGGCTGATCGAGCAATGCCATTGACGGCGCGATCACTGCCTGGGCCGGCGTTTCCCGACGGAGGCGCCCAGAGAGCGATTGGCACAGCCCCTTGTCGCGCAGGAATGCCACGGGCGTATCCGCAACCCCGAGCAGGGAACAGAGCGCGGGATCGCGCAGATCGAGCACGGCGTCGAG
This sequence comes from uncultured Thermomicrobiales bacterium, assembly GCA_902806325.1. GTDB lineage: Bacteria > Chloroflexota > Chloroflexia > Thermomicrobiales > UBA6265 > CADCWE01. Next base: position 2,227 of record CADCWE010000228.1, read on the forward strand.
GTCGATCCGGAGTTCAAAGATCCGGCGCGGCAGGGCGGCTTGGACGATTCCGGGCGTCAACCGCAACTCGTCAACGTGCCGCGCCCACTCCGCGGCCATCACACGTGAATCACCGGCGACGTAGAGCGTCGGTTCGCCGAACCGATTCCATCTGTTCTCGGTCGAGCGAGCGGCAAAGGTGGCGTCAAGCGGATCGTTGCCGGAAGCGTCGGGGATGGCGCGGAAGACCGAGCGCTGGATCCGGCGAAAGAATGCCTCGACCAGCACCACCTAACCGATACCGTCGTAATCGGCCGCCAGCGCCGAAACAACCCGGTCTGATTGTCCCGACTCCATCAAATCGAGGGCGGTTCGTCCATCGAAGCGGTCCAACGCGGTGGTCAAAAACAGACGCAGGCCGTCGTCGGAATAGACGGCTCGTCCGACCCGGGCGACCTCCGGGAAGCGATCCAATGCCTTCCGATACTCGCGATCACGCGATTCTCCAGGAGAATCGATGAGCCGAAGGGTGATCGCGTT
>CADCWE010000229.1 GCA_902806325.1 uncultured Thermomicrobiales bacterium
TCCTGCTCGACGTAGCGGGCAGCCATGATGTCGGCCTGCTCGCCGGCGACGCCGAAGTCGGAACGGTAGCGGTTCGGGTGGGGGACGTGGGAGACGCCGTACATGAACGGGCCGAAGTAGGTTTCGTTACGGGACGCGGTCAGGCTCATCGCGCCCATCGTCATCCCGTGATACGACCCGCGGCGGGCGATAACCTTGTAGCGGCGCGGGAAGCCGCGCATCGCCTGGACCTGCTTGGCGATCTTGACCGCGGTCTCGACCGCCTCCGACCCGCCGGAACAGAAGTAGAAGCGGTCCAGGTCGCCGGGGGTGATCTCGCTCAGCTCGTGCGCCAGTTCGGCGGCCGGGCCGGTGGTGAAGCTCATCGCCGACACGTAGGCCAGCTTGCGGGCCTGGGCGCCCATCGCGTCGGCGATCGCCTCGCGGCCGTGGCCGGCGTTGACGACCCACAGCCCGGCGATGCCGTCGAGGTACTCCCGGCCCTGGATGTCCCAGAGGGTGGACCCTTCGCCGCGGTCGAAGACGCGCAGGCCGTCCTGCTCGGCGAGGTGGACCCACGGCGCCTGGTGGATCCAGACGTGGTCCAACGCTTCCTGCGCTATCGCCGCCGGGCTGATCGCCTCGATCAGCGCCGTCGCACCGTTGCCGCTCCCGCGCACGTCCGTGACCATCCTGGAATTTCTCCTCGTCGCGCTCTTGGTGGGTACACCCCGTAGGGCGAGGAGTATAGCAGGGGGGTGTCCTTGACCCCGGAACCGGGGAAGGCCCCGATCCGCCCCGGCCATGAATCCGGGGACCGGTTCCTCCTTCGTAGGGTCTCCGAGTTCAGGAATGGGGGATCGACAGGCATGCGATCGTGGACGACGCGGTGGCAAACGCCCCCCCGCGGGCCCGCGGGGCGATCGGGGGCGGGGTTGGGTCCCCGCGTTCCGAGGGGCCTTGCACCCCGGCCGCCGCCTCCCGTGTTCGGCGCGAACGCCGGTGGGAAAGGCCCGCTGGAACCCGCGCGCCCGAGCGCGGGCGAGGAACTGGGGCGATGCTTTTCTGGAGAGCCACGTCGGTCACCTCGAACCCCTGGACCATCCCCATCGGCACGTGGGGCATCGCGGGGTCATCGGATTGAGCCCCCCCTTGCCAAGGCCACGCCTGATTCTATGGATCGCGATCCGGTGGGCGAACTCGGGGCCGGGAGCGGGCGAGGAACGCCTCGATCTCCTCTCGGTCGAACCGGTAGATCCCGCGCTGGCCGTATCGCACGGCGCCGAATCGGCCCTCGCGGGCCCAGGCGACGACGGTGGCGCGGGTGACCCCGAGCAGAGCGGCGGCCTCGGCCGTGGTCAGCCCCCGGGGACGGTCGCCGCTCGGTGGCTGGTCGAGGCGACCGCCCATGGCCTGGTTCCTCCGTGGTGCGCGAATGCCGGTGCGGATGGGGGTACTCCTAAGACCCCCCAATAAGGCTAGCCCAATTGGGTCCTGGGTGGAAGCCAGCGGTTGACGCCCGCTCGTGGGGGGTGGGATGATCGTGGCACGTCGCGCTCGGTTCGCCACGGATTCGGAGACGATCGCCCCGATGACCGCATCCGACGACCGGCGCGTCCGCGATCACCCCGTCCTCGGCCAGCTGCCGGACGTGCCCGAGGTGGCGTTCTCGTTCGACGGCCGTCCGGTGTTCGGGCGGGCGGGCGAACCGATCATCGCCGCCCTGTTCGCCGCCGGGGTGCGGGTGCTGCGAACCACCGAGGGCGGCGAACCGCGCGGCGGGTATTGCCTGGTCGGGCGGTGTGGTGACTGCCGGGTGACGGTCGACGGCCGGCCCGACGTGCTGGCCTGCCAAACGCCGGTCCGGGCCGGATCGCGCGTCGACACCCAGCACGGTCTCGGGACCTGGCCGGCTGATGACGCGGACCGCCCGGCGTGAGATCCGTCCAGGTGGCGGTGGTCGGCGGCGGCCCGGCGGGCTTGATGGCCGCGATCGCGGCGCGCGGCGCCGGCGCCGAGGTCGCGCTCTTCGACGAGCACCCGACCTTCGGCGGGCAATTGCGCTACCGGGCGACCGGGTTGGCCGGGATCGTTTCGCCGATCTCGGGTCGGGCGGGGCTGCCACCGCCGGCGCTGGTCGCCGGGTTGATCGGCGTCGCCGCGTCGTCCGGCGTCTCGCTGCGGCCGAACGCCGTGGTCTGGGGCATCTTCGCGGACAACGAACTCGGCGTCAGCGGGCCGGACGGCGGCGACCGGGTGCGGGCGGAGCGGGTGGTGCTCGCCACCGGCGCCACCGACCGGCCGCTGCCGTTCGCGGGGGGCACATTGCCGGGCGTGTTCTCTGGCCGTGCCCTCCAGATCTTGCTCAACCAGCACCGGGTCCGGCCGGGGCGGCGGGTGGTGGTCCTCGGCGCGGGGGCCGAAGCGGCCGAGGTGGCGGCGGACGCGCGGTTGGCCGGGGCGGACGTCGTGGCGGTCTTCGACCCCGGCGACGATTGGGGCGCGGTCGTCGCCGAAGGCCGGGATGGGGTCGAGGCCGTGTCCCTTGGCGGTCAGCGCCACGCCGCCGACGTGGTCGCGGTCGCCGTCGGTCGCCAACCGGACGCGACCCTGGCGTTGGTAGCGGGCTGCGCGGCCGGATACGCCGCCGACCGGGGCGGACTGGTGCCCGTGCGCGACCGGCGGCTGGGTGGCACCGTGCCCGGCATCCTGATCGCCGGGGACGCCGCGGGCGTCGGCGAGGTCGCCGACGCCTTCGCCGAAGGCACCGTGGCCGGGCTGGTCGCCGCCGTCGACCTCGGGTTCTCGGCCGGTGACGCGCTGGCCACGGCGCTGGACCGGCTCCATGGGTTGGCCCCGGATCGCCTCGCCCCGGTTGCCCCGCTGGGCCAGGGCGACCCGGCTGGCGCGACACCATGGGAGCCGGTCGGGGCGGAATCGGCCGGTGGACCGCGGGCGGTGGTCTGCCGGTGCGAGGCGGTCGCCAAGGGCGAGATCGTGGCGGCGATCGCCGCCGGTGCCCGGACGATCAACGACGTCAAGCGGCGGACCCGGGCCGGGATGGGCACCTGCCAGGGCGTGTACTGCGTCGCCGCGATGGCGGCGTTGCTGGGACACCACGCCGGGATCCCGCCGGACCGGCTCGACCCGATGACGGCCCGGCCGCCGGTCCGCCCGATCCCGCTCGGTGCGGTGACGGATTCCAACGGGTAGCGGCCCGACACGCTCCGCGTCCATCGTCCGCGTCCGCGCCCCGATCCGTCGCATGGCGCTACACTTGACCGCGCACGTCCCGGGGGCACGACCGGTGCTCTCCTCGCTCGCGTCCGGTGGCCGGGCTGATGCATCGTGGCCTCGACCCCGTTCCCGCGTTCCCCGAGGTGGCCCTTGACCCCGCCGATGACGCCGACCCGGGTGATGATCAACACGCTGGCGGTGTTGTTCGTGATCGGGCTGGTCTGGCTCGTGATCCAGATCCGCTCGATCATGCTGGTGCTGATCCTCGGCATCCTGCTCGCGGCGGCGATCGAGCCGCTGGTCAACCGGCTGCGACGGCGCGGCTTTTCGCGCGGCCAGGCGATCATGGCGATCTACGCCGGGTTGCTCCTGACCCTGGCCCTCCTGATCTACCTGGTGGTGCCGCCGCTGATCACCCAGGCGACGGGTCTGTTCGACGAGATCCCGGGCATCTTCGACAACCTCGAACAGCAAGCCGTGGCCAGCCGCAACGACTTCATCCGGTCGGCCGGCGTGCGCACGATCCGGCGCCTCGATTCAACCTGGACCAACCTCCAAACCAACCCGCCGATCGGCACCGACACCGCCCTCGGCCTGGTCACTTCCGTCCTCGGGGTGCTCGTGACCACCGTGACCGTGATGATCGTCGCCTTCTATTGGATGACCGAGAAGGCGATCATCAAGCGCCTGATCCTGGGGCTCGTCCCGCTGGACCGGCGGGACCGGGCGCACGGGTTGTGGGACGAGATCGAGGGCAAACTCGGCGGTTGGACCCGCGGCCAACTGATCCTGATGGGCGTGATCGGGGTCATCTCGGCGATCGCCTACTTCGCCCTCGGCCTGGAGTTCTGGCTCCCCCTCGGGATCTGGGCCGGGCTGACGGAACTGATCCCGTTCATCGGGCCCTTCCTCGGCGGCGCGGCGGCGGTGCTGGTGGCGTTGACGGAGTCGTGGCAAAAGGCGCTGATCGTGGTCGGGTTCGTGCTGATCCTGCAGCAGTTGGAAGGCTCGGTGCTGGTGCCGCGGGTGATGCGCAACGCCGTCGGGATGAGCCCGCTGACGGTGATCCTGGCGGTGCTGATCGGCGGCGTGCTGCTGGGGCCGTTCGGCTCGGTGCTGGCGATTCCGGTCGGCGCCGCGGTGCAGGTGGTCCTCCAGGACCTCCTCCGGGAACGGGAGAACGACATCGACACGGGCGAGACGGGCGAACGGATGGCCGCCGCGCTCGCGGGCCGGCTGGAGCAGGTGGTCCCCCCGCCGGCGATCGAGCCGGTCGGCGCCGGCCGCGGCGCGGCGGGCGATGGGGGCGACTAGGCGGTCGCGGCGGCGATCAGGGGCGGATTCGCGGACGGCACCGGGGAGGCGACGATGGACGCGGGGGTGGCGGCGAGGGCGACGGGACACGGTGCGGCCGGGTCGCTGGCGCGGACGCTGGTCGGGTTGTTCGACGACCGCATCGACGCCGAGCTGGCGTTGGCGGCGCTACGCAAGTCGGAGCGCCCGGCCGATCAAATTTCGGTCGTGGTCCGCGACCGCGAAAACGGCGACGAGGCCGAGCGCACCGACGTCGCCCGCGCCCTGGTCGCCTCCGCGTTGGACGCGGTCGGCGGCTGGTTGCAAGGCCTGGCCGCCCTGATCGTCCCGGAACGGGGAACCTTTCTGGTGGCCGGGCCGATCGGCGCGGCGTTGGCCGGGATCAAGGGCGATCCGAGCGGACAACGCGGTGCGCTCGCGGTCACCGCGACCGGCAACTTGGACTCCACCGCGCTTTGCAACACCCTGCACGGCTTCGGGTTCACCGCCGACGAGGCCAGCTACCTCGATTCGCGGCTGAACGCGGGCTCGACCTTGATCGCGGTCTCGCTCGACGACCCGAAGACGCTCGGCGAGATGCGACGCTTTTTCGCCGAACACAACGCCGTCCACATCGGCCTCGCCCAAACCGACGAGGGGCACGTCGCGCGGGTGCGCGCCCTCATGGCCGCGCCGCCGGAACGGTCGAGCGAGGGCGACGTGTTGGTCGCCGACGCGGTGGCGCCGCTGCGCCGCCTCTGCCACCCCCTGGACGGGGACCGGGCCCCGGCGTGCGGTCGGATGGTGATCGACGAGGACGGCAACGAGATCGGCGCGGTCGCCGAGGTCCTGGCCGACAACGACCCCGGCAGCGGTTCCGGCGACGCGACGGTGGTCCGCTATCTGGTCGTGGCCTACGGCGGCGTGCTCGGGATCGGTCGCCACCACGTCGTGGTGCCGATCGAGCTGGCGGACGTGTCGGTGGTCCCGGTGCGGGTGGTCGCCGACAAGGAGCTGGTCCGTCACGCCCCGTCGTTCGACGCCGACGACCCGTTCAGCCGCCGCGAAGAAGATGCGGTCTGCGCCTACTATGGCGTCCGGCGCTACTGGCTGACCAACGGGGAGGCGTAGGCCCGGCCCGACCGGCTACGGTTCGTCCTCGGCGGCGTTGATCGCGGCCAGCACTTCACCGGGGGGCGGCGCGCCGGCTTCGCGGAACACGACGCGGCCGTTCTTGCCGACGACGACGACCGTGCGCGCGATCCCCGAGCCGTCCGGTTTGGTTGCGCCGTAGGCGGTGGCGACCGCCAACCCATCGTCGACCAGGAGGTCGAACGGGAAGCCCTGGGCCTCGACGAAGGCGCGGTGGCTGTCGGCGCTGCCGTGGTTGATCCCGTACGGTTCGGTGCCGGCGGCGCGGAATTCGGCGATGGCGTCGCCCACGGCGACGAGCTGGTCCGTTCAGCCGGAGGTCGCGTCCTTCGGGTAGAAGATCAACAGCGCCCGCTTGACCCCGCGCAGATCGCGCAGCCGCGTTTCTTCCCCGTGCGCGCCGTGCAGCGCGAAGTCCGGCGCCTCGTCTCCAACCTCGACCTGGGCCACTGTCGGCTCCTTCCCCGTGTTGGTGTCGCGCTCCGATCGGCCGCCATTGTACGCTCCCGGTACGATGGTGGACCGCCACGCTTCGACTCGGGACTTCACCGTGCCGGGCTCGGGTCGAACCCAGGAGTGTCATGGATCGTCCAGCCGCCGTCGCCGCGCTCTACGACATCCACGGCAACCTGGCCGCGCTGGAGGCGGTCCTGGCCGAGGTGGAACGGCTGGGAATCGAGCGGATCGTGGTCGGCGGGGATATCGTTTGGGGGCCGGAGCCGGTGCCGACCCTGGAGCGGTTGATGCGGCTCGGCAGCCGCGCCCGGTTCATCCGCGGCAATGCCGACCGCGAGGTCGCGGACGGGTCCGCCGGGCCGAACGCGGACCCGGCGGTGGAGGTGGTCACGCGCTGGTGCCACCGCCAACTGAACGCCGGGCAACGCGCGTTCTTGGGCGCGCTGCCGGAGCGGGTCTCGTTGGACGTGCCGGGGTGGGGCCCGATCCTGTTTTGCCACGGGTCGCCGCGCCGGGACGACGAGGCGATCCACGCCTGGACGAGGGAGGAGGACCTGGCGCCGATGGTCGCCGCGGTCCGCGAGGGGGTCGTGGTCTGCGGCCACACCCACGCGCCGTTCGACCGCGACGGGGCCGGAAAGCGGATCGTCAACGCCGGCAGCGTTGGCTTGCAGTACGGCGCGGGCGCCAGTTGGGCGCTGGTGGGACCGGAGATTGAGCTGCGCCGGACCCCGTACGACGTCGAGGCGGCGGCGACGCGGATTCGGCGCTCGGGCGTACCGGACCCGGAAATCTTCGCCGACCATATCCTCGACCCGCCGCCGATGCCGACCTAGCGGAACACGTCCGCGACCGGTAGCCGGAACCCCGGCAGCACGTCCTCGCCGTCCAGGGCGTCGCCGTCGCCGAGGGTGACCGGCCCGCGACCGGCGCGGTGGACATCCACGACCCGGCGTGGCGGGTCGGCGTACCAGACCAGCGCTGTGCCGGCGTCGAGGTATTCGCGGACCTTGCGAACGACGTCGGGGCCGGTCTCGGACGGGGAGCGGATCTCGACGGCGAGGTCTGGAGGCCCCGGAAAGTAGCCGTCGTCGGCGTCGTCGGCGGGAATCCGATCGGCGCGCACGAAGGCGACGTCCGGGCAGACCAGGGTCAGCGGCTCGCGAGAGAGCAGGAATCCGGTCTCGGCCGAATACACCCGCCCCGACCCGTGCCGGCGGACGAACCAGCCGAGGCCGAAGTGAAACTCGTCCGCGCTCTCGCCGTGCTTGCGGGTCGCCGCCGCCAACCGGATCAACTCCCCGCGGATCACGTCGTAGCGGTGGGCGTCGTCCGGCAGCGCAGCCACGTCGGCAAGGGTGAACAGGGCGGTCGTGTTCATCGTTGGAGGCCTCCCGACGCCGGCTCGCGTGGTCGCGGCGCCCGGACCACTGGGCGCCGCGGAGCGACCAGTCTAGCATCGCGGCGTCGGGATCCGCCCTACCCATCCATGGGCGGCGATCCAGCGGCGACGAACGCGGCGGCGTCGTACCCCATCAAGCCGCCCAAGCGTTCGACCGTGATGTCGGCCCCGGACCACGGCCCTGGACCGGCCGCCGCCGCGTACTTGCCCTGCTGGACCAGGACCCGGGTCAGGGGGGCGGCCAGGCGCTCCTTGACCTTGGTCAGGTTGTCGGGTTTGTCCTCGACGAGCACGTAATGGTCGGCCGGCAGGGCGGCGGTGACCTCGCGCAGGTAGAGTTCCTTGTGCGGGTAGACGAAAACGAAGCCGTCGACCATCGCGTCCAACCCGGCGCGGGCGATCTTGGTCGGCTGGTAGGTGGGATCACCGTCGGAGAGGATGGCGACGCGGCCGAGCGCGCCGAGGTGGGCCAGCGTCTCGGCGGTCTGCGGGTACAGGAAGTCGGCGTACGGGAAGGCGACGACCAGATCGGCGAGGGCGAACCGTTGGTCGCGGGTGGCCGCCGGGGCTTCGTCGCCGGCGGACGAGAGACCGGTTTCCTCGTGGAAGCGGGCCAGGGTCAGGGGGTAACTGACGACCCCGGCCTCGGCCCGCACCTGCTCGTAGATGCGCCAGAAACGCCCGGTCTCGGCCGCGCCGAGCAGCGCTTCGAGGCGATGGCCGATCTCGGTTTTGGCGACGTCGTTGTCGATCAGGGTGTTGTCGACGTCGACGAGGAAGGTGACGCGGGGCGGGGCGGTCATCGGCGGGCCCTTTGATGACGGTTCGTTCGGCGTCGGAGACCGTTTCCAGGTCGGCCGACTGACTGCTGCCCCGGACGGCGTGCCGGACCGGTTGCCTCTCGCTCGCTGCGCCGACCCGCCGGGGTATGGTACCCCACCGCCGCGGTTCTCACGGCGAACGGGCCAGCGCTCGCAGGGACCGACGCCCTCCGAGCGCTGGCCCGTGGTCTGGCTTGTTCCGTCTGCCTGGATGGGGGAGCAACGCGACGGCGTGTCTCGCCCTCGGACTTGACGGTGGCCACCCGATTGGCGGGGGACTACGCTTCGGTGGGTGTCGGGATCTCGTCAGGCATCGGCGGGACGCTCCTGCACCGACCAGCCGTTGCCGTCGGGATCGCTGAAGAAGAGGAACGCGTTCCAGGGGCCCCCGTGGCCGTCGACCCGGTCGCCGCCCTCGAAGTGCTGCACCGGGCCGATCTCCATGCCACGCCCGACCAGCTCCGCCCGAGCTGCCGCGATGTCCGGGACCACGAGTTGGATCCCCTGCACCGACCCCGGCTGCCCGCCCCCCATCCCGGTGCCCACGGCGATCGAGCAGGCCGAGCCGGGCGGGGTCAATTGCACGACGCGCACCGCGTCGGAGATCTGGGTGTCGTGGTCGACGACGAAGCCCATCTGTTCTTCGTAGAAGCGTTTCGCCCGGTCCACGTCGGCGACGGGGATCACGACCAGTTCCAGCTTCCAGTCCATCGAAGGGCGTCCTTTCTGCTGCGTTTCGTCCTGGCGTCCCGTCGCCGGACGCCGGTGGCGCGGCCCGTCGCTATCGCGCGACCCGGAACCGCAGGTGCGTGACACCGGACCCCTCGACGGTTCGGATCCGTTCCAGCGGGATCGGGTCGGCGCCGAGCGCATCCAGGTAGCGGACCCCAGCGCCGAGCAAGACCGGCGCCAGGTCGATCCCGATTTCGTCCAGCAGCCCCGCCTGGAGACATTGCCGGACCAAGCTGGCCATCCCGACCGCCACGTTCTTGTCGCCGGCGGTCGCCTTGGCCAGGGCGACGGCGCGCTCGACGCCCTCGGTGACGAAGGTGAACGGGGCGTCCGGATGCGCCCAGTTCTGGGGCGCCGCGTGGGTGACGACGAAGACCGGCACGGCGAACGGGTGCTGGCCGCCGAAGCCGCCGGTGATGTCGAACGTGCGCCGCCCGATCACCAACGCACCGGTCGTCGCCAGCAGTTCCCGGAGGTGGGCGGCGCTGGCGGGCGACACCTTCCACAGCCAGTCGCCGCCCGGCGGGCGGACCTCGGTCTCGCCGGTGCCGTACCAGTCGAACAGCGGCCCGACCGTGTCGTCCGGCCGGGCGATGAAGCCGTCCAGCGACACCGTCGCCCCGGCGATGACCTTGCCCACGCTCACGCTCCTTGGGCCGCGCCCATCTCGGCGACCAACTCCTCCAGGCGCTCGTACCCGTCGTCGACCCCGCCTTCCATGCCGGAGGCGATCATCGCGTCGCGGGCCTCGACGGATTGGTAGACGGCGTTGGCGCGGACCACGGTTTGGTCGCCCCGCTCCTCGAAGGTCAGCGTTTCCAGGGAGACGTGACCCGGCGCGCCCTCGAACTCGAAGGTGCGGACGATGCCGTCCGGTGACGGCGTGCCGTGGAAGACGCCGCGGAACCCGAAGGCGTTGCCATCGGCGTCGCGGTGGATGAAGCGCCAGGTGCCGCCGTCGCGGGCCTCGTAGCGATCGACGGTCATCGTCAGACCGCGCGGCCCGAGCCACCGCACCAGCAGATCCGGCTCGACGTGGGCGCGGAAGAGCAGATCGCGCGAGGCGGCGAAGGCGCGCGTGATGACGAGTTGTGGCATTCCGGGTTCGGCGACGATCTCCGTTTTGGCCACGGTGCGCTCCTTTCTGGCGGTCGCCCGCTTCGGGGCTTAATCGGGTCGGTCCCCTTGAAGGTCTGCGAGCAACGCGTCGAGCCGGTCGTAGGACTGGTCCCAGTAGTCCCGGTATTCGGCCAGCCAGGCGGTCGCCTCTCGCAGCGGTGCCGCTTCCAGGTGGCTGAGACGGGCGGTGGCGCGGCGGCGGCGCGAGATCAGGCCGGCCTGTTCCAAGACCCGCAGGTGGCGCGAGATGGCGGGCTGCGACACCGCGAACGGGGCCGAAAGCTCCGCCACGTTGGCGTCGCCTTCGGTCAGCCGGGCAAGGATCGCGCGCCGCGTGGGGTCGGCGAGCGCGCCAAAGACGACGCTGAGCCGGTCAGCGGTCATCCATAACCACCTCATTTCATAACTATATGGTTAAATATACAGCCCGGGCTTGGCGGTGTCAAGACCCCGAGGGATCGCGTCGCGCCTCCGGCATGGGCCCGTGAGTCTCCCGCGGGAACGTCAGCACGCCGCCGCGGACCGAGACGTGGACGCGGTCGCCGGGGCGGATCCCGCCGTAGGGGCCGAGGCGGGCGCGGAGGGCGCGGCCGGTGTCGAGGCGGACGGTCATGGTTTGGTCGTGGCCGTAGAAGGCGCGGGCCAGCACCGTCGCATTCGCCCCGGGCAGGGTGCCGACCAGGGGTTTGGTCAGGCGCAAACTTTCCGGGCGCAGCATCACCTCGACCGGGCCGTCGGCCTGGCCGGTCGTCGGCAACTCGCCGAGGTCGCAGACGACCCGCCGCCCGTGCCCTTCGCCGGGGAGGAACTCGGCGTCGCCGACGAAGGCGGCAACGGCCTTGGTCGCCGGCCGGTGGTAGACCTCCTCCGGCCCGGCCGCCTGGACCACCCGCCCCTCGCCCATGACCGCGATCCGGTCGGCCAGGCTGAGGGCTTCCTCCTGGTCGTGGGTCACCAGCACCGCCGTTTGGCCGGCGGCGGCGAGGATCTGGCGGACCTCGGCCCGGACGGAAGCCCGCAACTCGGCATCCAGGTTGGAGAACGGCTCGTCGAGCAGGATCACCGCCGGTTCCGGGGCCAGGGCGCGGGCCAGGGCGACCCGCTGCTGCTGGCCGCCGGAGAGCTCGTGCGGCATCCGATCGTCGAAACCCGCCAACCCAACCCGCTCCAGTGCCGCCGCCACCCGTGCCTCCCGCTCCCGGACCCGCGGCAGCCCGAAGGCGACGTTGCGCCCGACCGAGAGGTGGGGGAACAGGGCGTAGTCCTGGAACACCATCCCGATCCGGCGCCGCTCCGGCGCTTCGTCGCACCGCGGTCCGGAGACCAGTCGCCCGCCGACCTCGATCGTGCCCGCGTCCGGCGTCTCGAACCCGGCGATCAGACGCAGGGTCGTGGTCTTGCCGCAGCCGCTGGGCCCGAGCAGGGCGACGACCTCGCCCGGCCGCGCGATCAGATCCAGCCCGTCGACCACCGGCACGGTGCCGAACCGCTTGACTAATCCGGCGCAGCGCAACGCCGGCTCGGCGTTTGCGTCGACCGCGTTCGGGGGGCTCGGCATCGCGGAAACGGCGGCGCTCACCCGTCCCCCCGCGCGATCCGGGAACGGCGGTGCGGTTGGTCGCGGTCGCGCGCCACGAGCAAAATGGTCGGCATTGCGGAGACCGCAATCAGGGCCAGCGCCGGGGCGGCGGCCTGGGCGTAGCGGCCGGAGCCGGTGGCCGACCAGATCGCCGTCGAGAGGGTCTCGAACCCGGTCGGCTTCAGCAACAGCGTGACCGGCAGCTCCTTCATCACCGTCAGAAAGACCAGCGCCGCCCCGGCCGTCACGCCCGGCCGCGCCAGCGGCACCGTCACCGACCGGATCGCCCCCAGCGGGCCGCGACCAAGCGTCCGCGCCGCTTCTTCCATCCGGGGGTTGATCTGGAGCAAGGATGTCCGTTCCGCCCCGACCGCTTGGGGCAGAAAGCGGACGACGTGGGCGAGGACGAGGAAGGGCAGCGTTTGGTAGAGCGGCGTCAGGTAGCGGGCGCCGAGAAAGACGAAGGCGAGCGCGATCACGATCCCCGGCAGGGCGTAGCCGAGGTAGCTCATCCGCTCGACCGCAACCCCGACCGGCCCCCGGTGTCGCACCGCCAAAATTGCCACCGGCAGCGCGGCCAGGGTCGCCGCCGCCGCCGCCAGCAGACCGACCTGGAGCGAGTTCGCCGCCCCGGTCAGCACCCCGTCCAGCGCGTCGCCGCGCGACAACCCGCGCCCGAACCACCAGACCAACACCCCGATCGGCAACGCCAGCCCCAGGCCGACGACCGCCGCGCAGTAGCAGAGCGCCGGCCACCGCCACCGCCCGAGGGGGACCGGCCGCGCTCGCCGCGCCGCGCCGCCGCCCAACCGGTGGTAGGCCGCCCGCCGCCCCCGGACCCGGGCCTCGGCCAGCAGCAGGGCACAGGCGAACACCACCAACAGCAGCGACAGCGCCGCGGCCAGGGTGCGGTCGAAGGACGAGCGGTACTGGACATAGATGGCGCGGGTGAAGGCGTCGTAGCGGAGCAGGGTGACGACCCCGAAATCGCTGACGGCGTAAAGCGCGGCCAACAGCGACCCGGCCGCGACGGCGGGCCGCAACTGCGGCAGCGTGGAGACGAAAAAGGTCCGCCAGGGGCCGTAGCCGAGACCGCGCGCCGCCTCGTCCAGCGCCGGGTCCAACCCGGCCAGCGCCGCCCGCACCCCGAGCAACACGTAGGGGTAGGTGAACAAGGTCAGCGTCAGCCAGGCGCCGCCGAAGCCGTAGATCGGCGGCAGGCGCTCGATCCCGAGCGGGGAGAGCGCGTCGTGGAGCAGACCGCGCGGCCCGAGCGCCGCCACGATCGCCAGCGCCCCAACGTATGAGGGAACGACCAGCGGCAGCACCGCGGCCGTGGCCCACCACCGCCGCCCCGGCAGATCGGTTCGCCCCGTCAGCCAGGCCAGCGGCACCGCCAAGAGCGCGGTCGAGGCGGCGACGGCGAGGGCCAACCCGGCGGTGTTGAGGGCGATCCGGGCGGTGCGCGGGCGAAGCAGGAGATCCCAGATTCCAGCGCCCGCCCCGGCGGTGCGCAGCACCAGGTAGACCAGCGGTACCGCCATCGCCAGCGCCACCAGGACGGCGGGAACCCAGATCAGCGCCGGCGCCCGACGCGACCCCATCCCCCGGCGCCGCCCCGGCCACGCCGAGCGCCCCGGCAGCGGCGGCGGGCCGATCCGGGGCGCGGCGATTCCCGTTAGTGGCGCCGGCTCCGCGCGGGGTCGAAGCGACTGCAACGCCTTCTCCAGTGCCAGGTGGCCAAATCGGCCGGACGCGGCAAGGGTATCAGGTCGGGATCGTGCCCCACGACGAGTACCCCCATTGGCCGGGACGACCTGCTACCTGGCGGACGAACCTACAGCAATCCGACCTCGGTCAGCAGCGCCTGGGTGCCTTCTAGGTCGGCAAGGTCGGTCAGGTCGATCTCCGGGAGCTCCAGGTCCGCCAGCGACGGCAGATCCGCGGCGGGCGCCACTCCTTCGATCAACGGGTACTCGGAGGTCTCCTCGGCGAAGTAGGTTTGCGCCTCTTCGCGCAGCAGATAGTCGACGAAGGCGAGCGCACGCTCGGCGTTCGGTCCATCGGCGACCAAGCCGACAGCGGTGACGTTGATCAGCGAGCCGGGGTCACCGGCGGGGAAGAAGTGGTTGGCGATCGGCAGTTCGCCTTCTTCGGCCTGGATCTCGTAGAGGTAGTAGTGGTTGACCAGGCCGAGCGGGATCTCCCCCGCGCCGACCGCGCGGACCACGGCGCCGTTGCTGTCGCCGAAGTTGACCGGCTCGTTGGCGATCATGCCCTCCAGCCAGGCGCGGGCGCCGTCCTCGCCTTCCAGGATCCGCAGCGCGGTGACGAACGCCTGGAACGACGCGTTCTCCGGCGCCCAACCGACCTTGCCCCGCCATTCCTCGTTCGCCAAATCGAGCACGGAGGCGGGCAGATCGGCCTCCGCCAGCAGATCGGTGTTGTAGACGGCGACGCGGGCGCGGCCGGAGACGCCGACCCAGAGGCCGTCCGGCGAGCGGAACTCGTGCGCGACCCGCTCCAGGAGCTCGTCCGGCAGCGGGGCGAGGCGCCCTTCCTGAGCGAGGGCGCCGAGCGCCCCGGCGTCCTGGCCGAAGAAGACCCCGGCCGGGGAATTGTCGCCTTCTTCGAGCAGGGTCGCCGCCAACTCGCCGGTGCCGGCGTAGCGGACCTCGGCGTCGATCCCGGTCGCACCTTCGAAACGGGCGATCAGGTCGCCGACCAACTCCTCGTTGCGCCCGGAGTAGATCGTCAGCGTTCCCGCCGACCCAACCGGACTGCCGCCGGCGGGGGGGGCGTCGGTCTCCTCGGCCTCCGGATCGGCTTCCGGATCGGCCTCTGGGTCCGCCTCCGCTTCCGGCGTCTCGTTCTGGGCGACCGCCCAGGGGGCGGGCAGCGCCGTCGCCGCCACCGCCAGCCCGGCGCCGCCGGCGGCGACGAGGCGCATTACGGCACGCCGGTTGAGCTGACGCCGGTAGACCGCCCAGAGGTCGGTCCGCTCGCTGGGATCCCGCTCGAACATCGACTTTCTCCGTCGTAGCGCGTGTCGCGTCGGTCGCCGTGTGAATCCCGACGGAACAAGTCGGAATAGCGAAACGCTAGCCGGACGGAGACCGGCTGTCAACCCTCCCCGGCGCCGATGCCGGAAGCGGGTCGTGACCGGGGTCGGCCGATTGCGGCCGTCGCGGGTCTATTCGCCCGGCTGGGCGCCGTCGTCGTCCCAGCCCAGCCACCGGGTTAGGGCCGGGGCCGGGATCCGCTCGCGGGTCGGCGGGGCGCCGTCGGGGTAGCCGAGGTAGACGAAACCGAGGACGAACGCCCCCTCGGGAAGCCCGAGGTGCGCCTTCACCGCCGGGTCGTAGCACGGGTCGCCGGTGCGCCAGATGGCGGCCAAGCCTTCGGCGTGGGCGGCCAGGAGCAGGTTCTGGATCGCGGCGGCGCCGGCGGTGACCTCTTCGATCTCGACCACCTTCGGCGCCACGGTTGGTTCGACGGCGACCGCGATCACCACCGGCGCCCGCAGCGGTTTGCCAGCCGCCTTGGCATAGGCAACCGCGGCGTCCTCCGACCCTTCCGGGTGCCGGGCCGCTTGGGCGCGGCCGATCGTCTCGCCGAGGGCGTTGCGCGCCTCGCCGGCCAGCACCACGAACCGCCACGGCTGGGTCAGGCGGTGATTCGGCGCCCAGGTCGCCGCCTCCAGCAGGCGCGCGATGGTCGCCCGGTCGGGGCGCTCCGGCCGGACCCGTCCGATCGAGCGCCGGTCGCGGATCGCCGCCAGCACCGGATGTTGCGGGTGCTCGGCCGAGGCGGGCGCGACGGCGACGGTCGCCACGTGCGTCGTTGATGCAACTGCCGCAGGTGTCCCCACGAATCGTGCTCCGTTTCGTTGGCGGCGTGCCGTTTCAATCCCGACCTGATTGATCGGAATAATGCTAGCCACGGTCCATGCCTGGTGTCAAGAGCCCTGCGAGCGCCGCTCAGCGATGCCGGGGCCAGCAGCGAACGCCGCGCCGACCGGGATGGTATGGTTGCCAAAGACGGTAGCCGGGATTTCACGACGAGACGACCGCCTATCGGGGCCGGCCCGCTTCCGGACCCCGGTTTCCCGCCGCCGAGGAGGATTCCATGGCCGAGCACGAACCCCGCCGGCACGCCGGCGCCAACCTGGCGCACGTCAACCTGACCGACGACGACCTCTCCGAAGACGACCTGGCCGGTGCCGATCTCACCGACGCGGTGCTGAAACGGACCAACCTCCATGGCGCCCATCTGGACCACGCCCGGATGCAGCGCGACGATCTCTCCGGCGCCAACCTTTCCGACGCCCATCTGCCGGACGCCAACCTCCGCGGGGCGAACCTGGCCGGAGCCAATCTCGCGCGGGCCGACCTGTCCCGCGCGAATCTGACCGCCACCGATCTTCGCGGCGCCGACCTGACCGGCGCCGACCTGACCGAAGCCGACCTGCGCGACGCCAAGCTGGACCGCGCCAACCCGGAGGCGGCCCGCTCCATCGCCGGCGCCTCGTTCCGCGGCGCGACCGGGCTGTCCGACGCCCAGCGCGACGACTGCGGCACCAAGTGGGCCGTGCTCGACGCCGCCACCGAGGAGCCGGCGGGGTAGCGCCTTCGGACGCGGCGGATCCCCAATCACCGAAACGCTCGGCCCCCGTTCCCTCGGCGACCACGGGGAATGGGGGTCGTGTCGCCTCGAACGTGCTTCCTTTGCCTAACCATCGGGACCCACGATCGAGGGAGAGGGGGTGCGTGGATGGCGAGACTCGTCCGTCGCCGGCGCGGTCATCCAACGGGGCGTTATTGGTTTGTTGACTCCCGTTTGACAGTTGGGCGCCGCCGCTTAGACTAACCTTCCCCAGGATCATCCGCGAGGTGCGGACGCGTTGCCCTGAGGGGGGCGGTGCGGGGTCCGACCGCCGGTGCCCCGACGACGGGCGGCCCCGGCGGAGGTGGAGGAAGGAGCGGGAGCTCGGTGATCGACTACGAAGGCGACAAGGACAAGATCTATTCGATCAACGGCCGCGGTGAGGCGTTCGCGGACGTGCTGGCGCGGCGACTCAACCGCCGGGGGCTGCTCAAGAGCGCGGCGGCGGCTTCGGCCCTGGCGGTCACCGGCCCCCGCCTGGTGCCCGCCCCGGCGGCCGCCCAGGGCACGCCAACGGCCGGCGCGGCGGTCGGCAAGCTGGCCTTCGCCCCGATCTCGCTCGACGAGGGGTCCGAGCTGGTGGTCGCCGAGGGGCACCGCGCCACGGCGTTCCTGAGATGGGGCGAACCGCTCTTCGCCGACGCGCCGGACTTCGACCCCGAGGCCCAGACGCCCGAGAGCCAGGCGAAGCAGTTCGGCTACAACTGCGACTGGATGGGCTTTTTCCCCCTGCCGCAGGGGTCGGACGCGTCGGATCACGGCTTGCTGGTGGTCAACCACGAGTACACCAACCCGGAGTTGATGTTCCCCGGCTATCTCAGCCCGAACCCGGAGTACAGCCCGCCCGCGTCCGACGACGCGCCGCCAGACGTGCCGGAGTTCCTGACCAACCCAACCCAGGAGATCGTCGACACCGAACTCGAAGCCCACGGCCTGTCCGTGGTGGAGATCCGGCGCGACGAAACCGGCGAGTGGCAGATCGTCCGCGACTCCGAGTACAACCGCCGGCTCACCGCCACCACCCCGATGGAGGCGACGGGACCGGCGGCCGGGACCGACCTCCTCAAGACATCCGCCGACGCGACCGGCACGCGGATCAGCGGTACCCTTAACAATTGCGCCGGCGGCGTCACCCCCTGGGGCACGGTCGTCACCGGTGAGGAAAACTTCCAGCAGTACTTCGCCAACCTCGGCCAGCTGGCCGAGGACGACCCGATCCGCGTCGCCCACGACCGGTTCGGGATCGAGGAAGGCTCGTCGGAGCGGCGGTGGGAAGAGTTTCACGACCGCTTCGATCTGACCAAGGAGCCGAACGAGCCGTTCCGCTACGGCTGGGGCGTCGAGTTCGACCCGTACGACCCGGAATCGGTGCCGAAGAAGCGAACCGCGCTCGGCCGCGCCAAGCACGAGGGCCACACCTCCTTCGTCGCTCCCGGCGGACAGGTCGCCATCTATTCGGGCGACGACGAGCGGTTCGAGTACGCCTACAAGTTCGTCACCACCGGCAGCTACGACGAGAACGACCGCGCCGCGAACATGGATCTGCTCGATGAGGGCACCCTCTATGTCGCCAAGTTCAACGAGGACGGCACCGGCGAGTGGCTGCCGCTGGTCGCGGGCGAGGGCGAACTGACCGAGGCGAACGGCTTCCCGACCCAGGCCGAGGTGGTCGTCAACGCCCGGTTCGCCGCCGACGCGGTCGGCGCGACCAAGATGGACCGGCCGGAAGACTTCGAGACCAACCCGGTCACCGGCAAGGTCTACCTGGTCTGCACCAACAACAGCCGGCGCCAGCTGGAGGAAACCGACGCGGCCAACCCGCGGCCGCAGAACCTGGGCGGCCACATCATCGAGATCACCGAGACCGGCGACGACCACGCCGCGACCACGTTCAACTGGGAGATCTTCATCCTCGCCGGCGACCCGGCCCAGGGATCGACCCACTTCGCCGGCTTCGACACCGACGAGGTCAGTCCGATCGCATCGCCGGACAACATCACCTTCGATGTCGACGGCAACCTCTGGATCTCGACCGACGGCCTGGGCAACACCCTAGCGGGCAACGACGGCCTGTTCGTGGTCCCGACCGAGGGCGAGGAGCGCGGCTTCGTGCGCCAGTTCTTCAGCAGCGTTCCCGGCGCCGAGGTCTCCGGCCCGGTGTTCACGCCGGACAACACCTCCTTGTTCGCCTCGATCCAGCATCCCGCGGAAGGCAGCTCGTACGAGGAACCGACGATCCGCTGGCCCGACGGCGGCGACGCCCCGGTCCGCCCAAGTGTGGTCGTGATTCAGGCGGCCGACGCCACGGCGCGAGTCGGCACGGGCGGCGCGGTCTAGGGAATATCCAGCGCGATCGGTCTCCGAACGGCCCCTTCCCAAGCCCCTCCCCCTGGTTCGGGGGAGGGGCTTGGTGATTTCCAACACGGCGGGACGCCCCTTTACGTGCGGCTGGCGCTCGCCCCACGCCGGCCATCGCCGCCGCCGCGAGCAGCGACGCGCCGACCATCCCCCACAGAACCGACCCGTAGCCGCCAGCGGCGGCGTAGGCCGCGCCGGCGCCGACCGGGGCCAAGCGCCCGCGCCCCGGCGAGGAACAAGGCCAGCATCCCGTTGATCGCCCCGTAGTGCGCCCGCCCGTAGAACTCCGCGACCAACCCGGTGCGCATCAACGTCACCACGCCCCGCCCCGCCCCCAGGAGGAGAACGGCGATCAGGACCCCCGCCCGGTCCGGCCAACCCATCAGCACGGCGAGGGCGATGGCTTGGAGTCCGAACACCCAGGCGGTCAGGGCGACCGGCGAGAGACGCCCGCCGAAGACGGTCGCCACCACCCGCGCGCCCACCTGCGCCGCCCCGATCAGGCCGGTCGCCCCGGCCGCGAACGCGGCGCCGTCCCCGCGCTCGGTCAGGTAGGGGATCAGGTGGACCCCGACCGCGACCGTGGCGAACGTTTCCAGGAGGAACGCCACGGTCAGCCACTAGAAGGCCGCATCGCGCAGCGCGTCGCGCGCCGTCACGTCGGAGGGGTTGGTTTCAACCACCGGGGCGTCGGCGATCGCGCGGGGAGCGGCGCCGTCCGGGAGTAGACCGAGATCCTCCGGACGCCGACCCAGCAGGAGGGCGTGGGGCGGGATCGTCGAGTGGGCCAACACGCCGGCGAGGACGACCAGCGCCCGTCGCCAGCCCAGCGCCTCTGCCGGCGCTCCCGAGAGCGGGAGAAAGATCGTGCTCGCGAAGCCGGCGGCGACGGTCACCAGGATCAACGCCCGGCCCCGGTCCCGCGCGAACCACGTCGCCACCGTCGCGAAGGTCGGCTCGTAAAGGGTGGTCGCCATCGCCAGGCCAATCCCCGCCCAGATCAGGTTATAGGCCAGCAGGCTCTCGACGCCGGCCCAGTCGAGGACCAGCAACGACCCGGCGACCGACCCGGTGGTCATCAGCGCCCTGGGGCCGTGCCGGTCGAGCCAGCGGCCGGCGAACGGGGCGGCGAGACCGGAAACCAGCAACGCCAGCGAGTAGCCCCCGGTCAAGGCGGCGGTGGACCAGCCCAACTCGGCCCGCAGCGGAACGAGAATCACCGAGAAGGCGTAGTAAAGGACGCCCCAGGAGACGGTCTCGGTGGCGGCCAAGGCTCTGGCCACCACCCAGCCGAAGTAGGGGCGCCGCCCGATCCCCGGTCCGGACGCGTTCGCGTGGCCCGGCATCTACTCCTCGTTGATGGGGCCGCGGCACGCGCCGCGCGCCGCGGCGGACAATTGGATCACCTGGGGCGCGGTCCCGCCGCAGCAACTGTTGGCAGCGGTCCCGGTGGAGGCGGAAGGGCCGGTGCCACAGCAGCTTGCCGATTCGCCCTCGGGGGCGCTGCCGACGGCGCAGCAGGCAACGCCGCGCTCGGCGAGGACATCGGTCGAGCAGACCCCGGTTTCCGGGAGCACCAAACGGACCTCCCGCGCCGCCGCCCAGTCGCCGGCGATGGCGGCGGCGACCGAGCGCACCTGTTCGTAGCCGGTCAGCATCAGAAAGGTCGGCGCCCGGCCGTAGCTCTTCATCCCCACCACGTAGACGCCGGCGTCGGGGTGCTTGAGTTCCTCCGCACCGTGGGGCGGGACGGAACCGCAGGAGTGGACGTTGGGGTCGATCAGGGGGGCGAGCGCCGCCGGGCTTTCGATAACCGGGTCCAGGTTGAGGCGAAGCTCGGCCAGCATCGCAAGGTTGGGCCGGTAGCCGGTCGCGACCACGATCTCGTCGACCGGGGGCAAGACGTCGTCGTCCCCGGCGACGGCGACGCCATCGGCGGTCGCCGTCAACCGCGCCGTTCGGAACCCGGTCGCCAGGCGGAGGTGCCCGTCCTCGACCAGCCGGCGGACGCGCTCCCCCAGCGCTCCGCGAGCCGGCAGCGCGTCGGCGATGCCGCCGCCGAACAAGGACCGCAAACGATCGGCCGGCTTGCGGACGGCCCAGGTCACCGCCGTGCCCGGCGCCTCGCCGGCGAGGGTCATCAGATCCAGTAGGGCGTTGAAGGCCGAGTGCCCGCCGCCCACGACCAGCACCCGTTTGCCCGCGTAACGCGCCCGGTGGAAGCCGAGCGCGTCGGGGATGCCGGCGAAGATCCGGTCGGCAAGTTCCCGCTCGCCGATCGCCGGCACCCCGGCGGCCCCGAGCGGGTTCGGCGTCGCGGTGGTGCCGGAAGCGTCGATCACCGCCTTGGCCAGGAACGGCGCTTCCTGGTCGTCGGCCGTCCGGATGGTCAGGAGATAGGGGGCTCGATCGCGGCCGTCGGACTTCATCTTGTCGAAGCCGTCGCGAGTCACGGACACCACCCGGGATCCGACCCGGATGCGCGAGTGCAGCGCGGGCAGCGTGGCCAGCGGGGCGAGGTAGCGTTCGACCACCTCTTGCCCGGTCGGGTATTCGTCGGGGTCCGGCTCAACCCATCCGCCCGCCGAGAGCAGGGCGCGCGCGGCGTCGTCGACGACGTAGCGCCAGGGCGAGAAGAGGCGGACGTGGCCCCAGCCGAGCACGCCGGAGCCGACGACCGGCCCGGCCTCGAAGACGATCGGGTCTTCGCCCCGGGCGAGCAGGTGGGCGGCGGCGGCGAGACCGACGGGTCCGGCGCCGATGACGGCGACCGGGAGTGCATCGCGGCGGTGGTTGGGTTCCATGACGATCGGTCCTTTCGGCGACGGGAGGTGCCCCGTTCCTCCATCGAATAACGACGATACTCGATGAAATGACCCCGGGCGGTGTCCTGCCGGGTCACGCCTTTTTGGTGCTAGGCGCTCAGAATTCGGCGGGCCGCTTCGGGAAACTCGGCCAGGCAGGCGCGGTTGACGCGGTAGTACATGAAGGTGCCGCGCCGCTCGGCGACCACGAAGCGCACGTCGCGCAGCACCTTCAGATGGTGAGAGATGGCCGACTGGCCAAGTGGGAAGCGGTCGACGATGTCGCAGACGCAGAGCGGCTCTCCGCTCCCGGCAAGCAGATTCAGGATCCGGAGCCGCGTGGGGTCGGCCAGGGCCTTGAACCAGCCGGCGTACTCCTCGGCCTGCGCCTCGGTGACTGACGGCGATAGGTCGACCGGCGGCCGGCCGGGGGCCGTCGGGATCGTTCGGGGGCGCTCAAGGGTTGCGCTGGCCATGGTGCGGCGTTCTCCTCGACCGGATCATCGCCCATTCATCGAGGTTTGTCAATGGATGCCGCAACGCTCGTCGATGCGGATGCGATCGTGTCGGTGCCCCTATCCGAACCGCCCGCCTCCGCGACGAGCGGTTGCAGCCCGACGGTCCTCTCCCCCCGTGGACCTCGTCGCGGCGAAGGCGCCGGGGTCGCGGGAGCGCCAGCGCCGTGCGGGGCCGTGGCGGCGACCGCCGGCGCCCGACCGTCCGCGTTCTCGGTGGTCGGGCGCGTCCGTGCCGGGAGAGCGCTATCCTCGACCTGGTCGCCGCGGGTGCGGTCGCTGGGGATCCCCGGGTGCCTCTGCCCCGGAATCCATTCCGGGGCCGTCGTCGGTGGCGGGCATGGTCTTCCTCACGCATCGGTATCGGATGCGGGAGCATACGCCCGGGCGAGCGGGACCGGGAAATCCGGCTGACCCGTTCCCTCGTCACCCCGCAAAATGGTCGAACGCGCCGGCCGCAACCGCCGATTCCGTCCCGTTCGCGTCCAGCAACAGCAGCGACGGTCGGCTATCCCCCACGGGAACGACGTCGCCGATCGCGGTCAGGGTGGCGCCGATCGCGGCGGCGGCCCCGCGGAGGGGGCCGAAGGCGTCCGGGGCGATGGTGAACAGCAGCTCGTAGTCTTCGCCGCCGCGGGTGCCGAGGGCGAACCAATCGGCGGGGAAGAGGGCGCGAACGGCGGCCGGGATCGGGATCGCGGCGGCGTCGAGCCGGGCCGCGACGCCGCTGGCGGCGAGCAGCTTGGGCAGATCCCCGAAGAGGCCATCGCTGAGGTCCATCGCCGCGCTGGCGCCGTGATCGAGGAGCAGACCACCGAGGACGACGCGCGGCCGGGGCCGGAGGTGAGCGGCCAGGAGCAGATCGGCGGTGGTGGCACGCGGGCGACCGGAACCGGCCTGAAGCAGGCGCAGACCCGCCGCCGCCGCGCCGAGGGCGCCGCTGACGGCGACCAGATCGCCGGCTCGGGCGCCGCCGCGGGTCAGCGCCCGGCCGGCGCGTGTTTCGCCGAGCGCGGTGACGTGGAGCGCCAACCCGGCCGGGGAGGCGACCACGTCACCGCCGGCGACGAGGACCCCGTGGGCGGCGGCGAGGGCGCCGGCGCCACGGTAGAGATCTTCCAGATCGGCGACGCGCTCGGATCCCCGTAGGCCGAGGGTGAGGGTCACCAGGCGAGGCACGGCGCCCATCGCCGCGAGATCCGAGAGGTTGACCGCCATCGCCTTGTGGCCGAGGCTGGTCCAGTCGGTCCAATCGAGGCGGAAGTGAACCCCCTCGGAGAGACCGTCGGCGGTGACGACCAGGGTTTCGCCCGGGGTCGGCGTCCAGAGCGCGGCGTCGTCGCCGATCCCGAGGACCAAGCTCGGATCGGCAACGGTCGCGGGCGGCAGCGCCGCCCGCAACGCCGCGATCAGGCCGAACTCGCCGACCTCCCGCACCGTCCGGCCGTCGTCGGTCATCGAAGCGTGCCCGGTGGACGTTTCGCCGCCTACGAGCGGAGATCGGCGGCCAGGATCAGCCGCTCGGCGTCCGGTTGGAAGAAGAGCCGGGCCACCGACGCGGTGCGCAACACGGCAAAGATCAGGAGTCCAGCGCCCGAGGTGCCGGGGGCCAACGAGGCGTCCGCGAAGAGCGTCTCGGCGGAGTCCTCGGCGAGCTGGGCGCTGGCGTTGCGGAAGACGAACCCTTCGGCGTCCTGGACGACGAAGAAATAGCCGTAGACGTCGACGGGGCGCGGGCCGGTGACCGCGGCCTCGATCGCGACGGCGACGTAGCGAAAGCCGGGTTGGGGGGCGTAGTTCGGATCGTAGGCATCGAAGGGGTCGACGACATCGGTGACCGTGATCGACGCCGTTTCGGCCCCTTCCGGGCCAATCACCGAGACCGCGTCGCCGGCCCGGGGATCGTTCCCGCAGGCGCCGCCCGCGGCGGGGGTGGCGTCCTGGGCGGACGCGCCGGCGTGGGTCCAGGCCAGCAGTGACCCGGCTCCGACCGCGCCCGCGCCGCGCAGCGCGGTCCGCCGATTGATCCGCGAACCAGTGTTGACCACGATCGTTTCTCCTTGCTCGACGCGACGACCGACGCCGCTCCCCGCGGCGCCGCCGGGTGGGCGTCCCGCCGCCAGTATCCGACCCTGCCGGGGCGCGGTCAATCGTCCGGACGGTGGCGCACGCGCGCGATCGGCGGCGGCGGCTGGGGTACGCTGAAGCGTCGGAACGACGACCGCAGCCGAGGAGGGCCAGATCGTGAGCCAGCGACCCGCCGAACCGATCGCGCCGGGACCGGGACAGGAGTCGGTCTGGGACTACCCGCGACCGCCGCGGCTCGAGCCGAGCGCGCGCCGGGTGCGGGTGGTGCTCGGGGGCGAAACGATCGTCGACACGACGCGGGCGTGGCGGGTGCTGGAGACGAGCCACCCGCCGGTCTACTACGTCGCCAAAAGCGACATATCCCCTAAGGCATTGGTGCGCACGAATCGCCGCTCCTTCTGCGAGTACAAGGGCACCGCGTCCTACTACACGGTCCGGGCCGGGGGGCAGACCGCCCCCGATGCCGCCTGGACCTACCTCGACCCGACCCCAGCCTTCGCCGCCCTCGCCGACCACGTCGCGTTCTACCCCGGTCGGATGGACGCCTGCTTCCTCGACGACGAGCCGGTCCGCGCCCAACCCGGCGACTTCTACGGCGGGTGGATCACCGACGAGGTCGTCGGTCCCTTCAAGGGGGATCCGGGGACGATGGGTTGGTAGGCGACCCCTGACCATCCGCTTCCGACGGCATCGATGCGGTCCAGCGTGGCTCGATCGTTCCCCAGCGTACCGGGGGTGCTGAACGGATCCGGTTGGGGACGAGGTCGTGACCGGCCACTCCCCTCCTACCCGAGCCGGTGCGGTTCGAGGCCAGACGGTGTCGGTTGGTCCCCTTATGTTGTCCGGGCATGAATCCTCACGCCTTCATCCCCAACCGACGTTTCCCGATTGGCCTCCCCGATTTCCGAGGAACGGCCGATGTGCCAGGTGGGCCGTTAACGGCGCTCCGATCCCGACGAGCCCGCGACCGATGGACGGTGACGAGTCCCTCTTGTTCTTCGCTACAACGCGGAGGGGACGTTAACGATCTCTTGAAACGTCGCGCCAGGCGCTCGGCGAGCGTAATGTCGACCGCCACGCGATCAACAAAGCGGCAACAGACCCACAATTCTCCCCCATCGCCGTTGTCGCCCTCGCCGATTTCGACCCACCAATCGAAGGCAGTGCTCTTGAGCGGACGCCCCCCAGCCGCCACCGCCGTCTCTCGCTTCCCGAGCCATGGGCCGGGTATCGACGACCTGCTGCGGCGTGTCCGGTCGGCGGCCGGAATCACGCAAGAGGAACTGGCGGCGAGGTCCGGGGTCAGCGTGCGCGCCATCAGCAACCTCGAGCGCGGGCTGCCCCACCGACCCAGGCCGGAGACCGTGCGCCACCTGGCCGATGCCCTGGAATTGGACGCGTCCGAGCGAGAACGCTTCGTCGGCGCGGCGCGCGCGCACGGTCGAGAGACCAATGACCGGGCGCCGGTCCCGGTCGCGCCGGTGCCGCTGATCGGGCGGGACGATGTCGTCTCCGCCGCGCGGGACCGGTTGACGTCCCCGGAAGTCGGGCTCCTGACCCTCGTTGGACCGGCCGGGGTCGGCAAGACCCGGCTGGCGATCGCGCTCGCGGGCGAGGCCGGGGATGCGTTTCCGGACGGCGTCTGCTGGGTCGAGGTGGCGCCGCTGATGGCAACCTCGCTGGTCCTGCCGGCGGTGGCGCGGGGGCTGGGCGTGCGCGGCGCGAACGAGCGGGGGGTGGCGGGGGCGGTCGCCGCCCACTTGCGGTGCCGCCGCCTGTTGCTGGTGCTGGATAACTTGGAGCACCTGCCGGGGGTGGCGGGCGTGGTCGAAGACCTCGCCGCGGCCGGACCCGGCGTCACCGTGTTGGCGACCAGCCGCGAGCCGTTGCGTTTGCGCCGCGAACACATTTGGCCGGTGGCGCCGCTGGCATTGCCGGAACCAGACGCCGGCGACGACCCGGATAGGTTGGCCGGGGGTGGCGCGGTGGCGCTGTTCCTCCGGCGGGCCAAGGCGGCCAACCCGGGATGGCGGTTCACCCGCGCCAACGCGGCGGCGGTGGCCGCCTTGTGCGTTCGCCTCGACGGGCTGCCGCTGGCAATCGAGCTGGCGGCGGCGCGGCTCGGCGTGGTCTCCCCGGCCGTGATGCTGGACCGGTTGGCGCACCACTTCCCGCTGGCTGCTTGGGAAGCCCCGGATCTGCCGGCCCGCCACCACACGCTCCAGGCCGCGATCGGCTGGAGCTACGACCTGCTGGAGCCCGCGGAGCAAGCCTTGTTTCGCCGCCTCGGCGTGTGCGTCGGCGGGTGGACGCTCGGAGCGGCGGCGGCCGTGGCCGGCGACGGAGTGGCGGGGGGTCGAGAGACGGAACGTCTCTCGACCCGCGACCGACCGTCGTCCCTCCTTCCCGTCCCCCCGTCTCCCCATCTCCCCGTCTCCGTGCTCAATGCCCTTGCCTCCCTGGTTGACAAGAGTCTGATCCAGACCGTTCCGGTGGACGAGGACGACGGCAAGGCGGATCACCGGTTCGGGATGTTGGAAACGATCCGGGCGTTCGCCGTCGATCGGTTGGAGGAGAGCGGGGAGGGCGATGCGGTTCGCGCCCGGCACGCGGCGCACGTGTTGGCGCTGGCCGAACGGGCCGAACCGGCGTTGACCTCCGGCGACCAGGTGGCGTCGCTGGACCGCTTGGAGCGGGAGTCGGGCAACATCGGGGCGGCGCTTGATTGGGCGTTGGGCCGGGGCGACGCGACGTTGGCCTGCCGGATCGGCGGGGCGCTGTGGCGGTTCTGGATGATCCGGGGCCACCGCGTCGAAGGCCGTCGCTGGTTGGACGCGGCGCTGGCAAACGCCGACACCGTGGTGCCGTCGGTCCGGGCGCGGGCGCTGCTGGGCGCGGGCCGATTGGCGCGGGAAGTCGGTGACCTGGCAGGCGCACGGGAGCGCCTCGAGGCCGCGTTGGCGCTCCACCGGGCGGCAAACGACGCGCCCGGGATCGCGTCGCTGCTGGGGCAGCTTGGCGTGGTGGCCTACGACCGCGGGGCGTTCGCCGACGCGGCCCGGCTCCACGGCGAGAGTCTGGTCCTGCGCCGCGAACTGGGCGACGCCTGGGGAGCCGCCTCGACCACGACCAATCTGGGCGAGGTGGCGCGCCAACGGGGCCGCAACGAGGACGCGGCGGCGCTGCACGAGGAGAGTTTGGCCTTGTTCCGCGCTCTCGGCGATCCGTGGGGGATTGCGTTGGCGCTGGCCAACCTCGCCCTCGCCCGGCACCGGTTGGGGCAGGACGCGGCGGCGGCGGCCCTCCTCGCCGAGAGCCTGGACGTCCACCGAACCTGCGCCGACCGGGTCGCCATCGCCGAGATCTTCGAGCACCTGGCGTCCGTGCTGCTGGCGCGCCGCGACGCCGAACCCGCGACCCGGTTGCTGGCCGCCGCCGCCGGACTACGGGAGGAGGGCGACGCCCCCCGGCCCCCGAGCGACCGCGCCGATCTGGCCCGAACCGTGGCCGGCGCCCGGGCCGCGCTTGGCGACGCGGCGTTCGAGCGCGACTGGCAAACCGGGCGCGCGGCGCCGCTGGCGCAGATCGTGGCGGAGGCGAGCCAGCGTGCGATCGGTGCCTCCAGCTCGGCCTGGACGCCCGCGGGTCCCCGCGGCGTCGCCGGGCGGGCCGGCGGCTTGACCCAGCGCGAGCTGGAGGTGCTCCGCCTGGTGGTCGACGGCCGGTCCAACCGCCAGATCGCCGACGCGCTGTTCGTCAGCCGCCGCACCGCCGCCGCCCACGTCGCCGCCATCCTGGCCAAGCTTGGGGCCGGCACCCGGGCCGCCGCCTCCGCCCAGGCGGTCCGTCACGGATTGGTTTGAACGATACCTCGGCTACGCCGTTGCACCGGTGACCGACGCCCGGCAGGACGGGTCCGGCGCCGGATTGGCCGGTCGGCCGATGCGCACGATCCTTCCTCGGGCGGACCATGCTTTCCGGCGAACGCTCGGCGTCGCCGCTGGTCCGGGCAATCGCCCGGTACGCCCGTTCTCGGAGGAGGAGCCAACGATGACCCACGCCCGCCCCAATCGGGGCACGACCCGCTTGGCCGCCCTGTTCGGTTTGGCCATGGCCCTGATGCTGGTGGCCGGTCTTGGCAACCCGATCGCCGCCCAGGACGCCACCCCGGAACCCGCCGCCGAGCCGGCCGGGCTCGACGAGGTCGCCCCGGCGCCCGCCTCGGTCGGCACGGACATCCCGCTGACCTACTTCGGTCCGCCGCCGTCCGAGGTGACCAAGGAACTGGTCGGCCCGGTCGAGCTGCTGCGCGCCGGCGAGATCGATATGGAGGCGGGCACGGTCACCTTGCCGCTCTACCGGGGCCAGATGACCGACGGGTCCCCGGTCTGGTACATCTTGACCGACACCACCGACGAGGCCAACGCCGAAGCGCTCGGTCTGAACCACTCCGCCAAGTTGGCCTACGCCAACGTCGAGGGTGGCGTCCGCCAAGCCACGCTGCAGAACGACCTGACCCTCACCTTCGAGGCCGGCGCGGTCGACTTCGCGCCGGAGGCGCGGCTGGAACCCGGTGCGGGCGAGACCCCGTTCCCGCCGGCGGTCGCCGAGCCGGGATCGGTCGGCGACGCCGCCTACACCCCGCTGGTCCAGATCTCCAACGCCGGGGGCCACATCTACAACGCCCCGATCGTGGCCTACGGCGTCGAGGCCGACCGGCTCGGCTTCTGCGACGGCAACCCGGACCACTCCCTGGTCCACGACCGTGTGGTCTCGATCTGTCCGGACGAGCAAACCGTGACCTTGCGGATGGTGATCGGCTTCAGCTTCGCGCGGCCGGTCTTCTACGTCAGCCTCGATGCCTCCGACCCGGTCGTGGCGACGCTCGAAACCTCGACCCACGCCCCGGCGATGGCCAACATCCAGGTCGGGTTCGACGACGGCGCCTTCAGCGCGGTCGAGCGCCTCTTCGTCACCGCCAACGGCCCGACCGGCGCCGACAACCCGCAGCGGCAGGGCCTCAACAGCGCGATCATGGGCGAGGGCACCGGGCCGCTCAACGTCTTCGGCGGCGTGCCGACGATCGCCCTCGACTACAGCCCGATGTGGGACCTCAACCTCGGCGTCTGGACCCAGGAGGCGATCGACGCCGGCTACCGCTCCCGCCTGATCGACGAATTCCAGATCCTGGGCTTGGCCGAGCAGGGCCACCTGACCGGCCCCGACGGCGGCCCCTACGGCTCGACCGGGTTCATCGTCAACTGCCCGATCGTGGCCCGTCTGTTGTAGTCCGCCGCCCCGATCGGGATCCCACCGTTCCGATCGCACGCGGCCGGAGGGGCGACCCGATCCCGGGTCGCCCCTCCCTGTGGTCCGGGAGCGACGACCGGGGCTGGGCGGAGCGGAACGGGCGGCACGCGACGGTCGGGTTGAAGTACCCTTCGCGGCATGGCCGCTCCCGATCCGTCCCAGCACGCATTTCCGCCCGACGCCGTCGTCCCGACGCCATCGGTGATGACCGGGACGCCCCCTCGGGCGACGGCGCGTCGTCGCCCGTCCGCCGCCGGAGCGGCGGACGGCGGGCTCGATCCCGCGATCGAGGCCCAGATCGACCAGTTCGGGGTGCTGTACCCGTTCCCGCTCGACGAGTTCCAGCGGGAGGCGATCCGAATCCTGCTCCGCGGCGATTCGGTGATGGTGGCCGCGCCCACGGGTACCGGAAAAACGGTCGTCGCGGACTGGGGAGTCTACGAGGCGTTCCGCGGCACCGGCCGCGTCCTCTACACCACCCCGATCAAGGCGCTCTCGAACCAGAAGTATCGCGACCTGCGCGCCGTCTACGGCGATCAGGTGGGCTTGCTGACCGGCGACGTGTCGGAGAACCGGGACGCCCGCGTCGTCGTGATGACGACCGAGGTCCTGCGCAACATGCTGCTGCAAACGCCGTGGGATCTCGACGACGTCGGCTGCGTGATCTTCGATGAGATCCACTATCTGGCCGATCCCGAGCGCGGCACCACGTGGGAAGAGGCGATCATCCTCTGCCCGGACCACGTTCAGTTGATTTGCCTCTCGGCCACCGTCTCCAACGCCGCCGAGATCGCCGCCTGGATCGGGCGCACCCACCGTCCGATCCGCCTCGTCACCCACACCGAGCGCGCCGTGCCGCTCTCGCTCTCCTACTTCGTGGACGGCAAGCTGCACCAGGTGGTCGACCACACCGGGGCCGTGGTCAAGCAGTTCCCGCACACCGGCGGCGAGTTGCGGCGGCAGGCGGGCAACCGCGCCCACGGCCGCCGCTTCGCCGACCGCGAGGCGGCCGAGGCGGGAGAACCGCAGCCGCGCGAGATCGTCGACGCCCTGGCCGCGAACCGGATGCTCCCGGCGATCTACTTCTTGTTCAGCCGCAACGACTGCCAGGCCTTCGCCGAGCGCTTGGCGGTGATGCGCCCGCATTTGATCGGCCCGGCCCAGGTCGCCCAGATCGACGCCATCGTCGCCGCGCTGCTGGCCGGGTTGACCGACGACGACCGGGAGCTGGAGCAGGTCCGCTTGGTCACCGCCCTGGCCCGGAAGGGGCTTGGGTTCCACCACGCGGGATTGCTGCCGATCCTGAAGCAGCTGGTCGAGGTCTTGTTCGGGCGCGGGCTGATGCAGGTCGTCTTCGCCACCGACACCCTCGCCCTTGGCGTCAACATGCCGGCCCGGACCGTGGTCGTCGGCCGGATGAGCAAGTGGGACGGGCGACGGCGGCGGATGCTGATCCCGAACGAGTTCCAGCAGATGGCGGGCCGCGCCGGGCGGCGGGGGATGGACGCCTTCGGCCACGTCGTGGTCCCGTACTCGCCCTGGATCACCTTTCGCGAGACGCTGGAGATCGGCACCGGGCCGTTGGAGCCGGTCCGCTCCGCGTTTGCGATCCGCTACAACACCGTGCTCAACCTCTGGGACCCGCCGCAGGGCGAGCGCGTCCGGGCGATGCTCCAACAAAGCCTGGCCCAGTTCCAGACCGCGGAACGGATCCGCCAGCTGGAAGACGACATCATCGAGATCGGCGGCGATATCGCCGGCGTCCCCCAGGGCTGCCTGATCGGGTTGGACGCGGGCGACGAACTCTTGGAGGACTACCGTGGGTTGACCCGGACCCTGACCGCCGCCGAGGGCAAGCAGCGGCGCTTAGCGCAAGAGTTCGACGAGTTGTCCCAGAACGTGGTCGGCGGCACGCCCTGGCCGGAACCGGGGCGCCAAGCCTTGCGGCGGGCGTTTCGGACCGCGCCCGTCGGGTTGGTGGCCCACCACCGGCAGCGGGGGTGGGGCGTCTTCCTCGGTCACGGCGGGCGGGGCGGGGTCGGGTTGTTCTTGTTCGGGAACGAGATCGTCCTGGTGCCGGAGTACAAGGCGATCGACCACCTTCCGGACAACAAGATCGTGCCGGTGCCATCGGCGCTGATCGAGCCGCCGGACACGATCGCCGACGCCGGGCTGCTGGTCTCGGCGGAGGAGTTGGCGAGCATCGCCGACGCGCTGGCCGTTCTGGACCTGCCCGATCTGCGGGCGCTGGCGGTCGCGCACCGGGAGCGGGAGTGGGCCCGCGTCGCCGATGGGCTGCGCGGCCTGGAAGGCGCGCGCGAGGAGGCCGACGAGCAGGTTCGCCTCCTTCACGCGGCGCGCGAGGTCCACCCCTGCCACCCCTGCCCGCGGCGGAAGGAACATCGGGACTATCTGGCCCGGATCGACGCCCTGGAGAAGGAAGGGCGGCTCCTGGAGACGGTACTGGAGCGCGAAACGGAGGCCGAGGACGCCCGGATCCGGGGCGTGATCCGGGGCATCCGTGACGTCCTCCACCGCTTTGGCTACCTCCACCGCGGCTACCCGACCGCCAAGGCCGACATGCTGGCCGACGTCTTCGACAACGACGGCCTGATCCTCTGCGAGGTGGTCGACCGCGGCTGGCTGGACGCGCTGCCGGCGGACGAGCTGGCGGAGTGCTTCTCCTGGTTCTCGTTCGACCGCGACTACCGCTACGCCAACCACTACACCCTGCCCGACCGCCTGGTCTTGCTGCGCCGCCGCCTCGAAGACCTCGAACACGACGTGCTGGGCGAGGAGCGCGACCACGGCTTGTTCATCTCCGAAGGCCACAACCAGGCCTTCTACGGCGCCGCCCGGGCCTGGTGCCGGGGCGCGACGATGGCCGAGATCGGGGAAAGCCTGGAACTCTCCGAAGGCGACCTGGTGATGACCTTCAACAAGACCATCGACCTGATGCGCCAGGTGCGCGAAATGCTGGCCGACGCGATGCCGGACCATCCCCTGCGAGAGAGCCTCCGCGCCGCCGAACGCCTGCTGCGGCGGGGCATCGTCGAGCAGTCGCTGACGCTCGGGTTCGCGCCGGTCGCCGATCTGCCGCCCGTCGACGCCGTCGCGGGCGAGGACGACGCGGACCCGGCACCGCCGCCGAAGAAGCGTAGCCGGCCGCGGAAGGCGGCCCCGGAGGATGGGGTATCGTCGGCGGTGGTGGCTCCGAAGCCGCGCCGGCGGAAGGCGGCGGCGACCGACGCGACGGAACCGGCGAAGACGCGCCGCCGGAAGGCGGACGACGGGGGAACGCCACCGCCGCCGCGGCGCGGTGAGCAGGATCCGGCGGCGTCGAAGCGGCGACGCGGGGCCTAAGACCCCGCGCTCGGCGGAATCGGCGCCGCGCCGTCATCGCGTCGCCATCGCCCTTCGTTGCCCGGTTGTGCGATTGCCCCGCCCCGCCCGCCGCTGCCCGACACCCGCGAGGATCCATGTCCACCCCCACCCAGCGCATCGTCGTCATCGGTTCCGGCTTTGGTGGCCTCGCCGCCGCCGTTCGTCTCGCCGCGCGCGGGCACCAAGTGACGCTGGTCGAGAAGCGAGACCAACCCGGCGGTCGGGCCTACGTCTACCGCCGGGATGGGTTCACCTTCGACGGCGGTCCGACGGTGATCACGGCGCCGTGGTTGATCACGGAATTGTTCGAGCTGGCCGGGAAACGCCCGGCGGACTACGTTTCGCTGGTCCCGATCGACCCGTTCTACCGGATCTTTTTCCCGGACGGGGCGCACTTCGACTACGCCGGTGACCGCGACCGGATGCTGGCCGAGATCCGCCGCGTCAGCCCGCACCCGGGGGACGCCGACGGCTACCTGGAGTTCGTCCGCCGCACGGAGCGCATCTTTGCCAAGGGCTTCACCGAGTTGGCGACCAAACCGTTCTTGCGCGTCGGCGACATGATCAAGATCGTGCCCGACCTGGTCAGGCTGGAAAGCCAGCGCTCCGTTTACGGCTTCATCGCCCGCTTCGTCGAAGACGACCGGCTGCGCCAGGTCCTCTCGTTCCACCCGCTGCTGGTCGGCGGCAACCCGTTCCAGACCACCAGCATCTACACCCTGATCCACCACCTGGAGCGGGAGTGGGGCGTCTGGTTCGCGATGGGCGGCACCGGGGCGGTGGTCGATGCCCTGGTTCGGCTGTTCGGCGAACTGGGCGGCACGCTGCTGCTGGACGCGGAAGTCGGGGAGATCACGACCGAGGGGCGGCGCGCCACCGGCGTCCGGCTCAAGGACGGACGCGAGATCCCGGCCGAGTCCGTGGTCTGCAACGCCGACGTCGCCGGCGCCTACCAGGGGTTGCTGCCGGCGGGCGTCCGCCGCAAGTACACCGACCGTCGGTTGGCCCGAACCCGCTACTCGATGTCCTTGGTCGTGATCTACTTCGGCACCGATCGCCAGTACCGGGGCGGGGACGGCCCGGTGCTGGCCCACCACGACATTATTCTCGGCCCCCGCTACGGGCCGCTCCTGGCCGACATCTTCAACCGCAAGACGCTGGCGGACGATTTCTCCCTCTACCTGCATACGCCGACGCTGACCGACTCCAGCCTGGCCCCGCCTGGCTGCGAGGCGTTCTACGTTCTTGCCCCGGTGCCCCACCTCGGCGGCGCCACGGACTGGGCGACGGCGGCCAAGCCGTACCGGGACAAGATCATGGGGTTTTTGGAAGAGCGTTACCTGCCGGGCTTGTCCAAACACCTGGTGACGGAGCACATGATCGACCCCCGCCACTTCCGGGACACGCTCAACTCGTACCTCGGGTCGGCCTTCTCGGTCGAGCCGATCCTGACCCAGTCCGCCTGGTTCCGCCCCCACAACCGCTCGGAAGAATTGCCGAACCTCTATTTCGTCGGCGCGGGCACCCACCCCGGCGCCGGCCTGCCCGGTGTGCTCTGCTCGGCCAAGATCGCGGACGATTTGATCGCCGAGCCGTTGTCGAGGGACACGCAACCGGGGGAGCGAAACGTGAGAACCGCTCAACCCAGCCACCGGTGATGGACCACCGGCCTAGCCGGTCTCGGATCGAGAACGTGTTCGGCGCGCCGTTGATGAAGGCGTGGGCGATGGACGCAGCGGCGGTCGGGGCCAGGACCGGTGCTTGGGGGACCACCAAAGTCCCCGGATGTCGCGGTCGCGACGGGGACGGCCACTCGCCGACCCGATCCCGCCAGGCCCGATAGAGAAGCTCGAAATCGTCCCAGGTCTGCGACACCAACAAGTGGTCCGATCGGACCGCCATGGCCAGGACCTCGTGGTCGCTCGTCCCGTTCGAAATATCCGCCGGGGTTAACCAGACGTGGTGTCCGCGCGTTTCGCGCGACCGTCGCGGTTCGGACGCCGTGCTCTCATCGAGCACGATGTCGGCCATGCCTCGCTACGCCATCCACCCTTCGTTAGGAAGCAGACGAATGACATCGATCGGCGCTCGATGGCGACGGGAGCAGGCGATGGCCGCCCGAACCGCGTCTTCCGGGAGGTTCCAATTGTTGGCCCCCTCGGCGACGCTCTCTCCGCTCGAGCGGATCGAGATCACCTCCCACACCGACGGGCATCCGCCCTTCGCGTCCACCTTCGCTTCGTGGCGCCCCGGCTTGTGCGGGTTCGGCACGATGGATTGGGCGATGAGCGCGTCCGCCTGCTCGTCGGTGACGACCGCCCCGTCCAACAGGATGGCTTGCTGCTGAACCGCCCAAGCCATGGTGGGATCCTCTCGCCAACAACCTACCGGCCCGGGAAACGCCTTCTCTCCCGCGCCCCCGGACCGTTGAGAGAGAAGGGCGCCTCCCGTCGGGTTGGTTGGCGGGGCGCCTCGCCGCTACCCCGCGTCGGCGGCGACGACCGTCCGCCGTTCGCCGGGGGCGAGCACGTTGCCGCGGTTGTCCTCTTCGAACTCTTCCTCGAGTTCGGCTTCGTCGACGAACTCGTCGTCGTCCTCGTCGTCCTCGTACTCGTCGTCGTACTCGTCGTCGTACTCGTCGTCGGCGGCGACCGCGTCGGCGGCGGGGACGGTGCCGACGGCGATCACCTCGTCCTCGTCGTCCTCTTCCTCGCGGGGCAACCCTTCGTGGAGGTCAAGCGGGCGGCGGTACCCCGGCAGGGCGTCCTGGACCAGGGGGTGGGCCGGGTTGAGCTCGGTGGTGACGAGTTCCTGACCCTGGCCGTTGATGGTTTGGCGCTTGGTCAGGATGCCCTTGCGGAGGAACTCCATCACCTTGGCTTCGATGTGCTCCGAGGGCAGCAGGGTGCGGT
Source organism: uncultured Thermomicrobiales bacterium (assembly GCA_902806325.1). Taxonomy (GTDB): domain Bacteria; phylum Chloroflexota; class Chloroflexia; order Thermomicrobiales; family UBA6265; genus CADCWE01. Next base: position 35,807 of record CADCWE010000229.1, read on the forward strand.
CGAGGAATCGCCACAGGGTGCGGCTCATGTGGCTCTGGGTCGGCACAAAGCCGTCGTGCAACTGCTGCACGTAGGCGTTGATCGCCCGGATCACCGCCAGGTCGACGTCGACCGACTGGGTGACCTGCAGCGGGTCTTCCTCGCCGGCGGCGGCGACCAGATCCGGGCTGACCGAGCCGGGCACGCCGCAGATCACGACCCGCTTGCCGAGCCGGTTGCGCAGCGTCGTGACGACGCGGATGAAATCCTTGTCCCCGGTGAAGAGCAGAAAGGTCTTGATGTCCGGCCGCGCCAACGCCGTGTTGACGATGTCGATCACGAAGTTGAGATCGGAGCGGGATTCGATCTTTTCGCGCCCCGCCTGGTCCGTCGTCCGTTTCGCCGGGTAGTGCTGGGCCTCGAACCCGGCGACGTCCAGGCGCATCCGGACCGGAGGCGGGTGCTGGTCGAAATCGGCGTAGGCGCGGGCAACCGCCATCAGACCGTAGCGCAGCGCCTTGTCGCGCCAGGAGAGGGGATCGGGTTCTCGGCCGTAGGAGTTGATCGTCGAGTAGCGGATGTTCTCGAAGTCCACGAAGACCGCCACTTCCCCGCCGGATCCCACTTGAGGTCCTTCGCTCGCCATTGCTGCCTCCACCGCCGTTCCACTACCGCGCCGGAACCGGGGACGGATCGCGCCGATCTGGATTCGAGATTCGCGGTCCGCCCATAGCCCGGCGCTAGCCATTACCGACGGGCGCGTCGCCCGTCCTCCGCCATGGATTCCGGCGCCCGCCCGCGCCGCGCGCGGACCGGGCCAGCCCCGGAACCGGCCACAGTCTAGCATGGGCGATCCGGCCGGTTTGCGGCCGGCGTCGAGACGGTCACGCGCCCGCCGCCCGCGCGCCCAGGATCGCCGCCCCGACCACCCCGGAATTGTCGCCCAGACCGGCCCGAACGATCGCGACCGCCGCGCCGGGCACCGGCAGCGACTCCCGCTTCGCCCGCGCCGCCGCGAAGTCGAAGAGCAGATCGACCGCCTCGATCACGCCGCCGCCGAGGATGATCCGGGTCGGGCTGATCAGGTTGATCGCCGAGGACAGGCCGAGGCCGAGGTAGCGCGCCGCGTCGGTGATCGTCTCGACCACCAGCTCGTCCCCGGCCGCCACCGCCTTGGCCAGGATCCCGGAGCGCAGCGCCGCGCCGCCCGGTTCGTTCTCCTTAATCTCCGCCAGCATGTCCGACAGCACCGAGGTCCGGCCCCGGCGCAATTCGCCGAGGAGCGCCTTCGTGATCGCCGTCCGCGAGGCGTAGGCTTCGAGGTGGCCGCGCCCGCCGCAGCCGCAGAGGCGACCGTCGGCGGCGATGGTCAGATGGCCGATCTCGCCGGCGGTGCCGGCCGCGCCGGGCACGAGTTCGCCGTTCCGCACCAGCGCCCCGCCGACGCCGGTGCCGACGAAGACGCAGACGAAATCCGGCGCGCCCTTGCCGGCGCCGAAGGCCGCCTCGCCCATCGCCGCGATCTGGACGTCGTTGCGCAGCGCCGCCGGCACCCCGTAGCGCTCGGTCAGCAGGGCGGCCATCGGCAGGTCGACCGTCGCCTGGCTGAGGTTGGGGGCGCCGCGGAGGACGCCCCGCTCGGCATCCACCTGGCCGGCGATGCCGACCCCGATGCCGCCGATGACCTCCTTCTTCTCCAGCGCGGCGGCGGCGATCGCCTGGTCGGCGGTGCCGTAGATCCGCTCCATCAGCTCGTCCGGCCCGTCGTCCGGTTTGGTCTTTTTCTTCCCGGTCCCGAGCACCTTGCCGGAATGGAGGTCGACCACCGCCGCCAGCACCTTGGTGCCGCCGAAATCGACCCCGAGCGCGTACCGACCCCGGTCTTTGCCCGCCATGCTGGCCCTCTCCCCGTTCGTCACCCGCGGTCGAGCAGTTCCAGCACCGGGGCGAGCGCCTCGACCGCCGCCTCGCCGCTGGTCGTCGGCATCAGTTGGACGTGGGAGACGCCTTCGGCGGCGAAGCCGCGCAGCGCCGCCGCGATCTCCTCGGCCGACCCGGCCAGGGGGCGCGGCGCGTAGTCGGCGCCGGCCAGCGCGGCGTCCAACCCCGGCGGCACCACCAGCAGCCCGATCGTGCGACCCAGGCTGGCCGGGTCTCGCCCTTCAGCGGCGCAGGCGGCGTCGAGCGCCTCTCGCAGCGGCGGCACGGCCGCCGGTGTGTTCTCGTGCGGCACCAGCCAGCCGTTCCAGAGGTCGGCGTGCTGGGCGCAGAGGCGCAGCATCCTGGGTCCGGAGGCGAGGGCGCCGATCAGGATCGGCGGCCCTTGGGGGCGCGGCCCGCGCGGGCGCAGCACGCAGTCGCGGGCGGTGTAGTACTGCCCCTGGTGGTCGACCGCGCCGTCGCGCAGCAGCGTTTTGATCAGCCCGACCGCTTCCGCGAACCGGCCAACCCGGTGGTCGTAGGGGTAACCGAAGGCGGCGTACTCCGGCTCGTGCCACCCGGCGCCGAGGCCGAGGATCAGGCGCCCGCCGGAGACCTCGTCCAGGGTGTCGGCCATCTTGGCCAGCAGGGCCGGGTTGCGGAACCCGGTGCAGAGCACCAGCGTCCCCAGCTCCATCCGCGCCGTGCTCGCCGCCAGCGCCGACAACAGCGACCAGCACTCCCACGGCCCGTGCGCCGGTTGCCCCTCCGCCTTAAAGATCAGGTGGTCCGGGATCCAGAACGAGTCGAACCCGACCGCCTCCGAGCGCTCCGCCATCCGCCGGATGTCGGCCCAGCGCAGTGCCCCGTCCCGCATCCCCCCCTGCATCGCGGACACGAACATCCCGACCTTTAACGGTCGCCCCGATTCGCCCACCGTACCCTCCTGCGTCGCCGAACCGGGGGGCATTATCAACGAACGGCGCCGGAAGTGGTCGCGGTCGCCGCCGTTGGGGGACAAAGGAATAATCTATCGCGAAGGTTCCCGTGCATCACGGTCGAGCAGGGCAAGCACCGGGGACAACGCCTCGATTGAGTCGACCGTGATCGGGTCGAGGACGAGTTGGACGTGGGCCACGCCGGAGCGGGCGACGGCACGGAGCACGTCGGCCAAGGCTTCGGGGCGGCCTTCGAGCGGGGGCGAGGTGCCGTAGCTGGAGACGCGGCCGCGGGCGCCGGGGAGTCCGATCAGGAGGGCGACGGTGCGCTCCAGGGTCGCCGGGTCGCGGCCGGCGGCGCGGCAGGCGGTGTCCACGCGGGCCAGCAGCGGCGGCAGGGCGGCCGGGTCGTTGCCGAAGTCGGCGTACCAGGCGTTCCAGGAATCCACGAACGGCAGGGTCAGGCCGAGGACGCGGGGGCCGAGGCTGCCGATCATCAGCGGCGGGCCGTCCGGGCGTGGGCCGCGCGGGGTAAGGACGCAGTCGCGGGCCTGGTGGTAGTCCCCAGCGAAGTCGATCGCACCGTCGCGGAGCAGGGTGCGGATGATGGTGAACGCTTCCGCGAAGCGGTCCACCCGGTGGTCGAACGGGAACCCGAAGGCGGCGAACTCGGCCTCATTCCAGCCGGCGCCGACGCCGAGGACCAACCGACCCCCGCTGATCTCTTCGACCGTGGCCGCCTTCTTGGCCAGCATCGCCGGGTTGTGGAAGCCGAGGCAGGCGACCAGCGGGCCGATCTCGACCCGCCGCGTGGTCGTCGCCAGCGCCGCCAGCAGCGACCACGCCTCCCACGGCCCGACCGGTTCCGCCCCCCGGTCCCGGTAGAGCAGGTGGTCGCCGACCCAGAGCGAGTCGAACCCGGCGCCCTCGGCCGTGCGCGCCATCTCGGCCAGCTCGGCCCACGGGACGTGGCGCTCGGCCTCCGGCAATTGGACCCCGACCTTGAGCGGGCGGCGACGCGATTCGCTCATCCGGCGCCGTCCCCGTCCAGGCGCGCGATCACGCCGGCGAACCACTCGACGCTTTCCGGGGTGCATGGGTCTAGCCCGCAGACGAAGTGTTGGATGCCGAGGGCGCGGAAGGACCGAATGGCGTCGGCCAGCGCGTCCTCGTCGCCTTCCATCGCGTCGGGCCGCACGCCGAGGTAGCCGGGGAGGGCGATGTTGGCGCCGGCCGTGCGGACCACGCTCGCCGGGTCGCGCCCGACCTCGCGGCAGGCCGCGTCCAGCGCGTCCAGCTTCGGCTTGAGGTCCTCGCCCGATCGCTGCCAGCCGGAGTTCCAGGCGTCGGCGTAGCGGGCCAACAGCCCCAGCATCCGAGGGCCAGAGCTGCCGATCAGGATCGGCGGGCCGCCGGATTCTGCCCGCGGGCCGCGGGGCAGGTTGAGCATCCCCTCGGCCTGGAAGAACTCCCCGTCGACATCGGCGCGGCCGTCGCGCAGCATGCCGTGGATGATCCGGATCGCGTCCTCGAAGCGGCCAACCCGGTGGTCGAACGGGAAGCCGAATTGGCGGTACTCCGGCTCGTGCCAGCCGGCGCCCAGGCCGAGGATGAACCGCCCCTGCCCGATCTCGTCGATCGCCTCGGCCATCTTGGCGATGACGCCGGGGTTGCGGAACCCGGTGCAGGCGACCAGGCAGCCGATCTGGATCGCGCTCCCGTTGGTGGCCGCCGCCAACCCGGCCATCGTCGTCCAGCACTCCCAGATCCCGCGCGGCGCGGTTCCCGCCGGCAGTTCGAAGACCAGGTGGTCGGCGAACCAGACCGCGTCGAACCCGACCGCGTCCGCCGTTTGGGTGATCGCCAGCATGTCGGCGAACCGCGGCGTCGGCCCAAACGCCGACCCTTCCGAGATCGGCACCATCAGGCCGAGACCCATCGCCCGGCCGGGGCGGGGGGACGGCCACCGGTGGGGACCGGGGTTCGGGGTCCGGGGTCTGGGGCCTGGCGGGGCATTCGGGGCATCGGCGCCCTTCGTTTCGCTGGAGTCACCGATCATGGACGTACCCTCCCTGGCAAACGGCCCTGCGCCACGACAATCCCCAGCCCCCAGCCCCCCGTCTACTCCAGGTTCATCCGCCGCAACCGCCACGCCGCGAGGACGACCGAGACGACCGAGACGACGACGACGACGATCAGGGCGGCCCGGAGGCCGGTGGCGTTGTCCAGGGTGTAGGCGGGATCGTCGAGCCGGTCGACGAAGATGGACTCGACGTAGTGGCGGATGCTGACGATCCGGATCCCGGTCAGGAAGCGCCCCAAGAGGCTTTCCCAGACGAAGACGTAGACGATCCCAACCAGCAGCGCCCGCGGGATCACCAGGCTGACGAAGAGGAACACGGAGGCGGTGGCGACGACCCCGGCGGTGGCGGCGACGAGCATCGGCCCCAACACGGAGGTCAAATCGAGGTTCTCGGCGGCGCGGCGGAAAACCGGCTGGTAGTCGCTGGCCGCGACCCGGACGATGCCGTAGGTCGCGAGCAGCCCGGCCAGCACCGCCGGCACGGCGACCACCAGCACCCCGAGCAGCTTCTCGAACGCGATCCGCAGCCGCCCCATCGGCTTCATCGTCAGGTACGGCAGCGTCCGGTCCTCGACCTCGTTGCCGAGCGCCCCGGTGGCCAGGATCAGGACCATGATCGGCAGCAACGTCGGCGCCATCAGGCCCCGGAAGACGACCTCGACCAGATAGTCGCGCGGCGTCGCGACGGTGGTGTTGATCAGGTAGATCAGCGCGAACAGGCACGGGATGGCCGACATCGCGACGACGACGCGGACGGCCTTGCCGCCGAGGAATTGGCGGACCGTCAGGGTGGTGACGGGGAAGGTGCGCCAGAAGAGGTTGGTCATCGAAGGATTACCTCGGCGGCGAGACTCACCGCGATCCCGTGGATCCCACCAACCACGCTACCGCTCCACCAGATACGCGAACACCGACGTCAACGACTCGTCGTCAGGTTGCACCTCGAACAGTCGAATCCCGTAGCGCTTGGCGGCGGCGGGGACGGCGCGGTAGAAGGCGCGAACGTCGTCGGTTTCGGCGACGATGCGGCCTTCGTGGTCGAAGCGGAGGGCGCGGGTGGCCGGGTCGGCGATCAGGGCGGCGGCCAGGCGGCGGGGTTGGTCGGTCCGGATCCGGACGGCGTGGTCGTGGGCGTCGATCTTGTCGCGGATCGCCCGGAAGTCGCCGGCAGCCGCGAGCTTGCCGTTGACGATGACGACAATGTTCTCGGCGAAGCGCTCGACCTCGACCAGGACGTGAGAGGAAACGAGCACCGTCTTGCCGGACCGGCCAAGGGCGCGGATCAAGGCTATCAGGCCGGCCCGCTGGACCGGGTCGGTGCCGTTCAAGGGTTCGTCCATAAGCACGACCTGCGGGTCGTGGACCAGGCACGCGGCGACCTTGATCCGCTGCCGCATGCCCTTCGAATAGCCGCCCATCTTGCGGTTTGCGGCGTCGCCCATCTCGACCAGGCCGATCGCCCGCTCGGTGGCCCCGGCCGGGTCGGGCAGCTTTTGGAGGATCGCGTTCATCCGCACGAACTCGCGGCCAGAGAGGTACGGGTAGACGGATTCTTGTTCCGGGACCAGCCCAAGTTGCTTGTAGACGCCGGGTCGACCGCGGGCGGGGCCGCCGAGGATGGTGATCTCGCCGGAGGACGCGGCGAGCAGCCCGGCCATCATCTTCAGGATGGTCGACTTGCCGGCCCCGTTCGGACCGAGCAGGCCGGTCACCCCCGGGCCGACGCCGAAGGAGACGTCGGAGACGGCGACCACGTCGCCGTACCACTTCGAGACGTGGTCGACGACGATGGTCGGCTCCCGGCCCGCGATCACGCCGGGCAGATTCGCCCGCTCCAGCGGCGCGACGTGTCCGTTGTCGGGGATGAACACCCGGCGTTGCCTACTCATCGGGCACGTACCGCCACAGCATGACCAGGCAACAGATCGCCACCACCACCAGCATCACCGCGACGTAGGTCCAGAGCGCGAGCTCCGACAGGTCGATGTCGCTGTCCGGCCAGAGTGCGCCAACCAACCCGATGGTGGTTTGACCGGCGGACAGGAAGACCAGGTAGTCGTGGTAGGCGCTGCCGCGGTCAACCGCCTCGAACAGCGCCACCCCCAGCGCCTGAGTAATCAGGAAGGCGACCACGATCACCGCCACCGCCACGCTCTTGCGCCCGGTGAACGACGAGATCATCAGGCCAATCGCGCCCAGGTAGAGCGCGATCAACCCGCCAGCGACCGCGACCCGCGCCAGGTCGTCCAGGTTGTCGCCCATCGCCGATAGCGGGGCGTCCGCCAGCAGCTGCAAGAACAGCCAGAGCAGAAACGCCGGGATGAAGGAGATCGTCAACGTCAGCAGCGCGGTCGCGACCAATTTGGCGAGCAGGTAGTCCAGGCGCGTGATCGCGCGCGAGAAGTAGAGCGGGAGCACGTTCTCGCGCCGGTCCCCGCACACCATCTCCGGCGCGATGGTGGCGACGAACAAGCCTTCGATGACGAAGGTGAAGATGAAGAAGTCGGCGTAATCCCAGACCTCGGCGTTGGGCGCGAAGGCGGTGATGCCGACGACGAGGATCACCGGAAAGGCGGCCGCCACGTAGAGCAGGATCGGGATGATCTTCGCCGTCCAGCTCTTCTTGATCCCCAGCGCGCGCTTGGCGGAGTAGCGGACCAGCGCCCAGGCCGCCGCGCCGCGCCCCAGCTGGGGGCCGTCGTAGTGCTTGTAGCCGCGGTCGAAGACCTCGCCGTAGCGGGCCGGCTGCCCGATCGGTGCTTCAGACAGCGCCATCGCTGGCCCCCCCGGTGCCGTTCTCGACGCCGACGTTGCCGAGGTAGACGTCCTCGAGGGAGCGCGACCGGGAGCGCAGGGAGCGCAGCGGCAGGTCGAGGTCGGCGGCGGCGTCGCGGATCGCGTCGTAAACGTGGTCGCCGTCGCGGCGAATCACCAGCTCCCCCCAGACGTCGTCGTCCTCGCTGGGCCGGACGTGAAGCCCGGCGGCGGTCAGGCGGGCCACGAACGGCCCCGGGTCGCCGTCGAGGCGGACCAGCAGGTTGCCGCCGTCGTCGCCCAAATCGCCGATCGGTTGCGAGACCACGAGACGCCCGCCGCTGAGGATCACGACGTGTTGGCAGACGCGCTCGATGTCTTCCAGGATGTGGGACGAGACGACGACGGCGATGCCGAGGTTGCGGTGGATGCGGGCGATCAGGTCCAGCATGTCCTCGCGCCCCTGGGGGTCCATGCCGTTGGTCGGTTCGTCGAGGAAGACCAGGTCCGGGTCGTGGACGATCGCCTGCGCCAGTTTGACGCGCTGCTTCATGCCGGTCGAGAAGCCCTTGATCAGGCGGTAGCGTTCCTCGTCCAGCCCGACCTGGTAGAGCACGTCGGCGGCGCGCTGGCGAGCGGCGCGGCTGGGCAGCCCGCTCATCTCGGCCATGTGGCCGACGAAATCGGCGGCGGTGGTGCCGGGCGGCAGGCAGTCGGATTCCGGCATGTAGCCGACCCGCTCCCTGATCTTGATCCCCTGGTGCCGGGTGTCGAAGCCGAGGACGCTCGCCTGACCGGCCGAGGGCTTGGCCAGACCCAGCAACAGGCGCAGCAGCGTGGTCTTGCCCGCACCGTTGGCACCGAGCAGGCCGACCGACGCGCGGGGGATCGTCAGGTCGAGCCGATCCAACGCCAGGTGGCGACCGTAGCGTTTCTCCAACCCCCGCGCCTCGACGACCGGAGGCGGCGCGACCTCCGGGACGACGGACATCGGTGCGGCGATCGTTCTCTCGTCGACGGCGATCATTGGCCCTTCATCCCGCCCGCGACTCCCCGGCTGACCGGCGGATATTCCGTTCCATTGCCTCGTGCGCGGCCAGTCTACCAGCCCCGGCCGCTCAAACGCCGTGGGGCCTGCCCGGACGGCTAGTTCCCGCCCCCGTCACCCTGGCGATGGCCCGTCCCCGCCGGCGGCGTACCCTTGGCACCAGTCGAACCGTCTTCCGCCGCGCCGGTTGGTCGCGGCGCCGTTTCAGCCAAGGAGACCATCCCGTGGACACGCAGATCAACCCCGGCGTCCTCGCCCAACTCTCCGACGACCTCGCCGACGCGGTCGAGCGGGCCGGTGCCGGGACCGTGACCGTCAACGCCCGACGCCGGATGCCGGCCAGCGGCATCGTCTGGAGCGCCGACGGCCTGATCGTCACCGCCAACCACGTCGTCGAGCGCGACGACGACATCACGGTCGATCTGCCGGACGGCCGCTCCGTCGCCGCGACCGTGGTCGGCCGCGACCAGGGCAGCGACATCGCGCTGCTGCGGGCCGAGGCCGGCGACCTGCCGGTGGCGCCCCGCGCCGAATCCGCCGCCGGCGGCCTCAAGCCCGGGCATCTGGTGTTGGCCGTCGCGCGGCCGGGACCGAGCGGCCCGATGGCGTCGTTCGGTGCCGTCAGCGTGGTCGGCGGCGCCTGGCGCACCCACCAGGGCGCGACCGTCGACGGCTTCATCCGCGCCGACGTGGCGATGCTGCCCGGCTTCTCCGGCGGCCCGCTGGTCAACGCCGCCGGCGAGATCGTCGGCCTCAACTCCTCTACCCTCGGCCGGGGCGGCGGCCTGACCGTGCCGGTCTCGGCGATCCAGAAGGTCGCCGACGCCCTGCTCAGCCACGGCAAGGTCCGGCGCGGCTTCCTCGGCATCGGCGCCCAAGCCGTCCGGATCCAGGCCGCGCTCGCCCAATCCATCGGCGTCGAGCAGGAGCGCGGCTTGCTGGTGGTCGGCGTCGAGCCGGACGGCCCGGCCGAAAAGGACGGCCTCTTCCTCGGCGACGTGATCATCGCCCTCGACAACCAATCCGTCTCCGAGGTCGAGCAATTGCAAGACCGCCTGACCGGCGATTGGGTCGGCCGCAAGATTCCGATCCGCGTCATCCGCGGCGGCGCCCTGCACGAACTGGCGGTGACGGTCGGGGAGCGGGGATAGGGCGGGCGGAATGGCCTTATCCTCCTCGCCAGCACAATCTCACCAACCCCCAGCCCCCTGCCCCCCGCAATCGGGGGGCAGGGGGAGCCGTTCGCCCCTCCCTCGGATCGGGAGAGGGGTTGGGGGAGGGGGATGATCGGCGCTCCCGTTTCCTTTACGATCGAAGAAAGGATCCAATCAGCCCATGGTCGCCACGCTCGAATCTCCTCCGGCAATCGGGATCGCTAGGGTTCTCTCCAACGCCGCGGCCGAGACGGTCGGCCGGGTCCGGGACAGCGTCGCCGTCGTCTACCAGCGGGGCGGCAACGGCGCCGGGGTGATCTGGCGCGCCGACGGCCAGATCGTCACCAACAACCACGTCGCCCGCCACGATCGGATGGAGATCGTGCTCGCCGACGGGCGGCACTTCACCGGTATCGTCGCCGCCCGCCACCCGGACCGGGACCTGGCGGTGGTCAAGATCGCGGCCGAGGGGTTGCCGGCGATCGAGGTCGGGGACTCGGCGACGGTCCGCCCGGGGCAGCTCGCCTTCGCCGTCGGTCATCCGCTGGGGTGGCGCGACGCGATCACCGCCGGCATCGTCGTCGCCGCCGGCCAGGCCGCGACGGCGGGCGGGCCGCGCACCGGGGACTACCTGCAAACCGACGTCGCGTTGCTGCCCGGCAACTCCGGCGGGCCGCTGGCCGACGCCCACGGCCGGGTGATCGGGATCAACACGATGGTCAACGGCCGGTTGTCGTTGGCGATCCCGAGCCTGGCGGTCGAGCGGTTCGTGTCCGGCGGCCCCGCCGACGGCCAAGCCTATCTGGGCCTAAACGGGGTGGTGGTGCCGCTGCGGCGAACCGACCACGCCGCCGGGTTCCTGATCACCGAAGTTGAGGACGGGACCCCGGCCGACCGCGCCGGCCTGATCGTCGGCGACGTGATCGTCGCCGTCGCCGAGCGTTCGATCGAGGACCAGGAGTCGCTGCCGGCGGCGATGCTCCGCCTCAAGCCGGGCGACGCGGTCGCGATCCAGGTCCTGCGCGGGGGCGAGCCGCGCGCCTTCACCGTCGTCCCGACCGAGCGGGCGTGAGTTCGCCGGGGTCCGCCGGGAAGCCGCCCCCCGTCCCCGATCGGGACGGGGGCGCGGCGCCGCTGCGCGTGTTGGTCGTCGCCGCCTACCCGGCGGTGCGGGCGGGGTTGGCGACGCTCTTGTCCCAGGCGCCGGGGTCGGATCTATTGCCGGTCGATCTCGGCAGCCGGGGCGGCGCCCGTGGGGCGTCGTGGACCGGCGGCCCGGGCGGAGACCGGCTGGCCGCCTTCGCCGAGCCGGACGCGGACGTGATCCTGACCGACGTCGCCGGGTTGCCCGACGACCGGCTCGATCAACTCGCCGACGCCCACCCCGGCGCCCCGTTCGTCCTCCTCGGCGCCAACCCGGCGACCGACGGGCCGGGTCTTGCCGCTGGTCCGGTCGCGTACCTGTCCCCAGACGCCGACGGTCCGACCCTGGCGGCGGCGGTGCGCGGCGTGGCGCTCGGTCTGACCGTGCTCGACCCCGGCCTGGCCCTCGCCGCCGGCATCCACGCCCACCCCGCCGAATCCCCCCGCCCCCTGGGCGCCGACGACCGCGAAACCCTGACCGCCCGCGAGCGCGAAGTCCTCCGCTTGGTCGCCGACGGCCTGCCGAACAAGGCGATCGCCCGCGCCCTCGGCATCAGCGAGCACACGGCGAAGTTCCACGTCGGGTCGCTGTTGTCCAAACTGGGCGCCGGCAGCCGGACGGAGGCGGTGACGCTGGCAACGCGGCGTGGGCTGCTGGCGATTTGACGGATTGGTGTTCGGGCACGATCGGTCGTGATGCCGGCGGGCAGCCGCGGCAGCCGCGAACCGGGGCCGCCCCCGTCCCCAGCCACCACGATTCAATCGGGAGCCCGAGCGTCTCCCGGCTAGTGGTTCCCTTCGGTGAAGTCGTCCACGAACACGACCGCCATCCGCGCCGGACCCTGGACCCCGACCGTCAGCACCCGCTCGATGTCGGCGGTGCGGCTGGGGCCGGTGACGAGGGTGGCGTAGGCGCCGCCGGGCCGGAGGGCGAGGTCGCGCAGCACCGGCGCGGCCTCGTCCAGCGAGGGAACCAGGGCGTCGGTCGGGCAAACGATGAGCTGAGACGCGGCGAGCATCCCGATCGCGCGGTCGGGGAGGGTTGATTCGGCCAGGAGCAAGGAGGCGGTCTCGGCGATGGCGAGGGAGGCCAGGCTGAGGCCGAGCGGGGCATCGCGGGTTTTGGCCGGGTCGCCGGGCGGGACGGGATCGAGACCGGCGGCGATCAACGCGGCGATCAGGGCCGGGGCGGCGGCGCGCAACTCGGCGGCGACGAGCGGGCGGGGGGCGCCGACCGCGGCGGCGAAGGCGGCGATGGCGCCGGCGGCGCTGTCCCAATCCGGGGCGCGATCGACGCGGACGCCGAGGGCGTCGGCGCGGGCGCGGAAGGCGTCGAGGAGGGGATCCGGCGGCGCGGCGGGCGGTGACGCAGCGGGCGGGGTCGCGGTCACCGGCAGGGGCCCCGCAGCGGGTGTCCGCGATCGGAGCGCGTTGGTCCCTTGAAGGGCGGACACGGGGGGCCGCCCCTACACGCACGGTCTGACACCTCCAACAAGCGCGTCATCGAACCGCCTACCCGCTAGAGCATCGCGCCGATGATCCAGGGGTTGAACTCTTCTTCGCCGACGCCGGCGATCTCGCTCTTGCTCTGTTTGCCGGAGGCGACGGCCAGGATCTCTTCGAAGATCTCGCGGCCGAGCTCTTCGAGGGGGGCGCCGTCGAGGACCTTGCCGGCGTTGACGTCCATGTCCGGTTCCTGGGCGGCGTAGAGGGTGGCGTTGGTGGCGATCTTGATCGAGGGGGCCGGTTTGAAGCCGAAGCAGGAGCCGCGGCCGGTGGTGAAGACGACGATGTTGCACCCGCCGGCGACCTGGCCGGTGACCGCGACCGGGTCGTAGCCGGGCGAGTCCATGTGGACGAAGCCGCGCTCGGTGATCCGCTCGGCATAGCCGACGACCTGGGTCAGGGGAGTGTTGCCGGCCTTGGCGATCGCGCCGAGGCTCTTCTCGTAGATCGTGGTCAGGCCGCCGAGTTTGTTGCCGGGGGCGGGGTTGTTATCAATGCTGGCGCCGAAGGTCGCGGTGTAGCGCTCCCACCAGTGGATGCACTCGACCAGCTTTTCGCCGACCTCGCGGGAAACGGCGCGCCGGGTCAAGAGGTGCTCGCCGCCGTAGACCTCGGTCGTCTCGCCGAGGACGACGGTGCCACCCTGGCGGACGATCTCGTCGGCGGCGAGGCCGAGACCGGGGTTGGCGGTGACGCCGGACCAGGCGTCGGAACCGCCGCATTGCAGCGCGACCACCAGTTCCGAGGCTGGGATCGGTTCGCGGACCGCGTTGTTCGCCTCGGGCAAGAGGCGCTCGACGGCGGCGATGCTCGCTTCGACGGTCTTGGCGAAGCCACCGTCTTGCTGGATGGTCAGAACCAGCGGCCGATGCCCGTTGCCGTTGGCGCCCAGGCTGGTCGCTTCGATCATGTCGGTCGGCTGGTTGACCTCGCAGCCGAGGCTGAGGATGACGTAGGCGGCGACGTTCGGGTGGTCGACGATCCCGGCCATCGTCCGTTGCAGTTGGCCGAGGTCGGACGACCCGTAGTGGGCGCCGCAGCCGCCCTTGGTCGGGAAGGCGATCACTCCGTCCACGTTCGGGTAGGCGGCCATGATCTCGGGGTTACGAAAATGCTCGACCACCCGTCGGGTGGCGGACGACGAGCAGTTGACGGAGGCCAGGACGGCGACGTAGTTGCGGGTGCCGACCCGGCCGTCCTTGCGCCGGAATCCTTGAAAGGTGCGTCGCTCGGACTCCGGCACGTACTCGACCGGGACGTACTCCGAGGCGTGGGCGTAGTCCAACTCGAGCGTGCCTTCGCCGACGGCCAGATTGTGGCTGTGGACGTGGACGCCGGGCCGCACGTCCTGGGTCGCGAAGCCGATGATCTGGCCGTAGCGGCGGATCGGCTCGCCCTCCGGAATGGCGCGCAAGGCGACTTTGTGCCCGGGCGGGATCATCCCTTCGACGCGCACCTCGCCGCCCGCCGTCCGGAGCACCGTTCGCGGCAGGAGCGGCTGCTTGGCGATCGCAACGTGGTCGTTGGGGTGGAGCAGCACGGCGACGTCGGCGAGTTCCACCGGCTCCTTGGACGCCTTGGCAAACGGCATCATCGCGTCGGGGCGGGGGGCGGTGGCGGACATGCGGGAACGCTCCTTCGGTTTCGGGACGCAAACGATGATGGGGGGATTGTACCGCCCACGGACCCCAGACCCCAGACTCCAGACCCGACGTCACCGCGCCGTCAGCCCCCCGTCGATCACCATCTGGGCGCCGGTGACGTAGGCGGCCTCGTCGGAGGCGAGGTAGAGGGCCAGCGGGGCGATCTCGTCTGGGCGACCCATCCGGCCAAGGGGTTGGCGGGCGTGGAGGGCGGCCCGGGTCTCCTCCAGCTCGTTGGCGTGGAACCGGTGCAGGTAGGCTTCGACGAACGGGGAGTGGATCGTGCCGGGGCAGATGCAGTTGCAGCGGATGTTCTGATCGACGTAATCCATCGCCAGCGATTGGGTCATCGAGATCACGGCGCCTTTGGTCGCGCAGTACGCGAAGCGGCGATTGACGGCGACCATCCCGGCGATCGAGGCGATGTTGACAACGACGCCGCCCGTCGGCTCCTGGATCAGCATCTGATCCACGCCGGCCAAGGAGCAGTAATAGACGCCGTTGACGTTGACCGCGACCAACCGGTCGAAGTCCTCCGGCGCCGTCTCGGTCAAGCTGCCGACGTGGCCGATCCCGGCGTTGTTGACCAGGATGTCCAACCGGCCGTGGCGACGGACGGTCTCGGCGACCGCCGATCGCGCGCTCTCCAGGTCCGCCACGTCGAGGCGCACGGGAAACCCGGTCCCGCCCCCGGCGGCGATCTCCTCCGCGACCGCCGCCGCGCCGTCCTCGGCGATGTCGGCGACCGCGACGGCGGCCCCCTGCCGGGCGTAGAGCAGCGCGATCTCGCGCCCGATCCCCGATCCCGCGCCGGTCACCAGCGCCGTTTTGCCGTCCAACCTGAACACGCGCATTCCCCCACGCAAACCGGCGGTAAGGGAAGCATTCTAGCGTGGGAGACGCCAGAGGAGGGTCATGGATCGAGAGGGCGTCGCCCACACCAGTCAATCTGAGCGAAGCGAAGAATCTTCTGCCGCAGCAGCGTCGTCCGGTCTTGTCCGACGACGAACGAGGTTCTTCGCTTCGCTCAGAATCGCCCCAAAATGGGTGGACTTATCCAAACGTTGTCCCTAGCAGGCGCACCGTATGCGCCTCTACGAGGCGACCAGCAGTTCCGCGGTCAGGCCGCTGCGCTCGCCCGCGGCGAGGAGGCGGGCGGCGGGGAGACCGGTGGCGGGGACGTGGACGGTCGCCGTGCCGGTTTCGGAGACGGTGACGCGGGTCGGGGGGGCGGCGTCCGGGGCACGATCCCAGGTCAGCGCCACCGTCTCACGCGGGCCGAAGCCGCTCAGCGCGAGGGCAAGCGGACCGCCAGATAGACCCTGGTCGGGCGCCAGGGCGAGGGCGGGGGCGACCCCGATGATCACGACGGCAATGCGCTGGCTCTTCGCGCCCTGAACGACGAGGTTGTGGGACCCGCCAGGGGCGGCGGGGAACGTGAGCCGGGTCGATGTCGGCACGCCGAGGTCGCGGGCGCTCTGGAACGAGGCAATCGGTTCGGACGGGATCACGCCCCAGGCGTCGCGGCCTTCCCAATAGACATCGATCCGCTCGCCGCGAGCGAAGTGGGCGCAGGTCAGCGTTGTCGCGGCCCCGACGGCTCCGGACGGGTCGTCGAGGGTGCAGCGGGCCGGTTCCGGCAGGTCGACGATCCGGCCCTGGCGGACGGCGAACGGCGTCGTCGCGACGTTGTTGGCCTCGCGCCCGCCTTCGGCGATCCGGCCGGCGGGGTCGACCGTGTAGCGGATCGCGTACTCGCCGTCGGGTAGGGGGTGGGCGCCGAGATCGATCCATTGTTCCGGCAGGGCGGCGTGGTAGCTGTCGCCCCACCCGACCGACATCCCCTGGCGGGTCTGCTCGCAGCCGCGGTAGCCGGCCTTGCTCGGGCCGACACGGGTCACCCGCACGCTGTCGAGGACGCACGAACTCATTTTGGCGCCGGCGTGGCGGGTCGTCTGGAACGACCCGTCGGGGGCCTTCTTCAACAGCAGATAGGCGGCGAACCCGTCCAGGTGGTAGTGGTAATGATTCGGGTGGTAGACCAGATTGGAGCCGACCGGTATCTGCTGGACCAGGCGACCGCCGGTTTCGGCGTCGTACAGGTTCTGGAAGAGCGACGTGCTGGCCAACCGGTTGGACGGGTTGATGTTGCCTTCGAGTTCGAGCCGCCCTTCGCCCGGGTTCCAGGCGATGGTGGTGAAGCGCAGCAGGTGGTGCGGCAACCCGTCGTCCAGCACTTCCCGCGAGAAGAAGAGGTCCGTCGGCGGTTTGGCGACTAGGTCGGGGAACCGGGGGGCGCCGGCTCCGCCGACGCGCGGCATCACCCCGGAGGCGGCCAACACCCCGCCGAGGAGCACGAACGCCACGGCCAGCCGCGTTCTCGTCGGCCCGCTCCGGCGGCGCAATGAGCGTGGTGTCCCGCCATTCGTCATGGCGGTAAGGGTACATCACCTTCGGCGCCGTGGCAGGGGTTCCGGCTACGCCACCGCCGCCGCGCCCCGGTCCGCTACGGCCGGATCTGGACTTCCGCCAAGCCGCCGATCTGCGCGATGCTGGACGGGTTGCCGAACTACCATCGGACGTAGCGCGCCGACACCGACGGCCGGATCTCCCGCCACTGTCCGGCCTGACCGCCGGCGAAGGGTGCCGTCAGCGATGTCCAGGCGACCTGGTCGGTCGGCACCGGGATCCGCATCTCCGGGGCCAACCCGTCGGTTCCAAGAACCCAGCGAACGGCCCCGATCGGCTTGGTCGCGCCGAGATCGACGTAGACGTAGGCGGCCGTGGGAGGCGTCGAGCACAAATTCGACGCCCAGATCGTCGCCAGGTTGTTGTCGAAGACGGCGTACGAGGTGCTGGAGTTGGCCAGCCGGCCGCTGCCGGCGATCCGATACGGCACGGGAACGGCGGTCGCCGTCGCGGTCGGCGGAAATGCGGTCGCGGTGGCCAGCACTCCGGACGGCGTCGGTTCCGCGGTCGCCATTGGCATTGGCGTCGACGTCGATGTCCGCCGCACGCCGGATCTCCGGGTCGGTGTTTGGGTCGCGACGACCGAGGTCGCGGCGCGGGTGGCGGTGGCGGTGCGGGTGGCGGTGGCGGTCGCCGTCGCGGGTAGGCTGACCGAAAACGACACCCGAGCCTGGGCGCCGCTGGTTTGGTCAACCGCCTCAACCGGGTGCGCCCCGCCGGACGACGCCGGGATCAGCGCCAACCCGTCGGCCAGCCATTCGCGGGACGGTTACATCCCGTTCGGCGGCAGGGTCCGCAGCTCCGGATAGAGCGCCGGACCGGCGCCGCCGGAGGGCATCGCCCTCGTGCCGAACAACCCGATCACCACGAGCACAGCTGCGATCGCCCCGACCCGTCGCATCGCCCAGCCCCTTCTCCGCGCGAGCGCCGACATCCGGCCGCCTCCTTGCGGAGGGCGGGCCGGGCGGTTGTTTGTTCGACAAGACCACTGTCGGGGCAATTGGGCGGACGTCAAGGAGTGCGAAGTCCACGGCTCGCACGCGGCGAGGACCTTGGTTGACCGTGTCGGTCATGGAGGCCAATCGGCGATCCTCTCTGGCGTCCTTGCGCGGGGCCGAAGCCCCCCGCCAGGACGGCTCCCAGCGTCACCCACCTGTCCCCTTGGGCCAGGACGGCGCCGTGGCCACCACGCCACTCCCCGCGCCAGGACGGCGTTCGGGTCCACCGACCGGACTCCGTTTCCACCGCCACGCTCGAAGATCCGGACGCATCGTCAACCTCAACCCGCGTTCGCCCGCGCCCGCCGCGCCCGGACCGACGCCGCCAGGTCCCGCAGCACCGGCACGGTCGTGTCCCAGCCCATGCAGCCGTCGGTGATGCTTTGGCCGTAGACCAGATGCGTTCTGTCGGTCAAGCGCTGCTGGCCGTCGACCAGAAAGCTCTCCATCAGGACGCCGATGATGCCGCGTTGCCCGGCGGCGATCTGCTCCGCGATCGCGGCGGCGACCACCGGTTGGCGACGGTAGTCCTTGGCGCTGTTGCCGTGGCTGGTGTCGATCATCAGGCGCGCGGGCAGCCCGGCTTCGGCCAGCGTGGCCAAGGCGGCCTCGACGTGGGCGGCGTCGTAGTTGGGGCCGCCGCTTCCGCCACGGAGGATGACGTGGGTGTCGTGGTTGCCGCGGGTGACGACGATCGCGGCCAGGCCCTGCTCGGTGACGCTGAGAAACTGGTGGGGGAACGCCGCCGCCTGCATCGCGTCGATCGCCACCTGGACATCGCCGCTGGTCGCGTTTTTGAACCCGATCGGCATCGAAAGACCGGAGGCGAGGTTGCGGTGGACCTGGCTCTCGGTGGTCCGGGCGCCGATCGCGCCCCAGGTCACGGCATCCGTCAGGAATTGGGGCGAGATCGGATCCAAGAACTCGCAACCCGCCGGCAGACCGAGTTCGACCACGTCCAGCAGCACCCGCCGGGCCAGGCGCAGGCCGTCGTTGACGGCGAAACTCTCGTCGAGATAGGGGTCGTTGATCAGGCCTTTCCAGCCGACGGTGGTGCGCGGCTTCTCGAAGTAGACCCGCATCACGATCCGCAGGTCCGCGGCCAGTTCACCGGCGAGGCCCGCCAGCCGCCGGGCGTAGTCCAGCGCCGCCACGCCGTCGTGGACCGAGCATGGACCGACCACCACCAGCAGCCGGTCGTCTTCGCCGCGTAGCACCCGAGCGACCTCGCGCCGCGTCCGCTGCACCGTCTCGGCGGCGGACGGTGAAAGCGGCAGCTCTTCCATCATCACTTCCGGCGGCACCAGCGGCCGGATCCGGGCGACGCGGAGGTTAGAGGTGCGGGGCGGCTCGTCGGTCTCCGGTGCCAGGACGCGGGCGACCCCGGGCAGGGCCGCCAACGCGGCGCCGAGGTCCGGTTCGGTCTCGCCCTCGACCGCCACCACGGACCCGCCGCCGCCGCCGAACAGCGCGCTGCCCAAGCCCGCTTCGGCGATGCGCGCCCGCACCGCCGCCAGCGCGCCGTCGCCCGCCCCATCCTCCATCAAGACCAGCATCGCCGCGATCCTTCCCCCGGGCGCCGCGGCCGAGCGCGGCGATCCCGACCGAATTCCCCTAGGCTCGCACCAAAAAACCAGAGGCCGGGGCCTCTGGTCGCCGCTGACCGGCTGCCTGCGCGGTTCGTGGTGGCCATGCTAGTGCGGCGATTTGGGGGCGTCAAGCGTCGGCGCGAGCGCGGCCCGGACCGCGACCGGGTCCGGGGTCATGATGCCGTCCAGTCCTGCGGCGACCGTTTCCGGCGCCGATTCGGGGCGGCGGCAGTTGCCGAACACCAGCAGCCCGCGCCGGTGGGCGTCGTCGGCCACCGCGCGGTCGATCGTAGCCCACGGCAGGCTGACGCCGCGCGCGCCGACCGCCTCCGCCCGCGCCAGATACACCGCGTGGGCATCCGGCGTGGTGGCCGGGGCGGTCAGCAACGTGACGCGGACGCCCGGGGCACGTTCGCGTGCGCGCCGGGCCAGAGGGTCACCGGTCAACCAGAGCCAGACGCGATCCTCGGCGCCGTGTTTGGCCACCACCCGCAGTACCCGGTCAAGTCCGCGCCGGTTGCCGGATTTGAGGTCGAGCGCCAGCAAGAATCCCTCCGGCGCCGCGTCGAGCGCCTCGCCCAGGGTCGGGATCCGCTCCTGGCCGGCGCCCCGAAGCACCAGACGGCGCAGCAGCCAGAGCGGGAAAAGGCGGATCAAGCCCCGGCCGGTGGTGGTGCGCTTCAGCCACGGGTCGTGGATCACGACCGGGTCGCCGAATAAGGCGTAGCGGATGTCGATCTCGGCCATCGCGGCCCCGAGCGCCGCCGCGCCGCGGATCCCGGCCAGGCTGTTCTCCGGCGCGCCGGGGGCGGCGGCGCGGTGGGCAACGATCCAGGGGAGATTGTGCGCCATCACCGGTCGCGACTCCTCGTCCTTCCGTGGTCCTTGCGGCAAACGCCCGGGGTTTGTGACCCTTGGATCCGATAGGGCCGCGTCGAACTGGCCGTGACCGGTGCCAGTCCGCCTCGATTCCCCGGCCCCACCGGGCTAAGGACTGCTGTCCTACGAACGACCACCCCTCGCCCGGTCGTTAAACCGGGCGAGGGGAGAAGACGATCCAACCGGGTGTCGGGGACGGGCGTGCTCGGCGCGCCCCGGGCCACGTCGGGGCTTTCGTCCCCTCTCCTCGTCGCGGGAGCGGGGTGGCCGTTGGTCCGGGACGAAGGATCGCCGGGGCGGCGGCCGATCGGGACCGTCCCCCTACCCGCTCCGCTTCAGCCGCCCGGTCCGCTTGGCGAAGCGTTCGCCGATCTGGAAGACCCAGATCCCGAGCGGGACGCAGATCGCGCCCATCACCAGCAGCGGCCAAAGTTCGTCGCCGAGGCTGGTCGTGCCCTGGCCGTCGAGCAGGGTGTCGCGGACCCCGTCGAGGGCGTAGTAGACCGGGGAGAATTGGGCCAGGCTCTGCATCCAGCCCGGCAGGACATCGATCGGGTAGTAGACGCCGGAGATCAGGAGCAGCACGGAGGCGAAGATGAACGTCACCTGCTGCCCCTTCTCCGGGGACAACAGCGGCATCACCGCCGCGACCATGCCGAACCCGATCAAGGAGATCGAACAGGTCGCCAGCACCAGCAGGGCGCCGAGGAAGTTGGCGTTGCCCAGGTCGAGGTCGAAGAAGAGCGCGATCACCCCCAGGATGACGATCGAGCGCAGGATGCCGTAGACGATGGCGTAGACGCTGGTCCCGATCAGGTGGGTGGCGCGGCTGGCGGGGGCCATGAACGTGTACTCGATGGTGCCTTCCCACCGCTCCCAACTGACCGTCTCGGAGAGGATGTCGAACAGCATCGACAGGTAGCTCCAGAGCAAGGCCCCGATCAGGAGGTAGGTGGTGGCCCGCCCACTGCCCTCGAAGCTGCCCCCGGTTTCCTCCACCGCCGCGCCGATGAAGCCGATGCTCATCGCGTTGGCGGTGGTGTAGCCCAGCCAGACCACTTCCCACCAGAAGTAGCGTTTGGTCAGGTAGTAGTTGCGTTGGGCGAAGCCCCAGGCGGCGACGATCTCGCTCAGCCAGCGGGCCTTGCGCCCGTACGCCAGTTGCGCTTGGAGCGCCATCAGTTCACCCCGGCTTTCTCGGCCTTTTCCGATTCGCGCGCGTCGGCGTCCTCGAGCGAGGTGCCGGAAACGGCCATGAAGACTTCTTCCAGGCTTGGCAGGTGGCCGTTCTGCTGGTAGCGGCGCTTGAGCGCGTCCGCCGTGTCGAGTTCGACGATCCGACCGTCGACCATGATCCCGATCCGGTCGCAGAGGTCCTCGGCCTCGCCCATGTCGTGGGTGCAGAGCAGGATCGAGGAGTCGTGCTGGGCGCGGATCGCGTTGACCAGGTCCTGGACGTCCTTCTTGCTCCGCGGGTCGAGGCCGGTGGTCGGCTCGTCAAGCAGCATCAGCATCGGCGAGGTCAGGAGCGCCCGGGCGAGGGCGATCTTCTGCTGCATCCCCCGCGAGAGGTGCTCCATCGGTTCCCCGACCCGTTTCATGTCGAAGCCGATGCTTTCGAGGATGGTGCCGATCCGGGGCAGGGCCTCGCGACCGGTGACGCCATACAGCTTCGCCCCGTAGAGCAGGTTCTCCCGCGCCGAGAGCTTCTTGAAGAAGCTGGCCTCGACGCTGACCCGGTTCATCGTCTGTTGGACGATCTTCGGCTTGCGCACCGCGTCCACGCCGAAGACCCGGATCTCGCCCGCGTCCGGCAGGATCAAGGTCGAGATGACGCGGACCAGGGTGCTCTTGCCGGAGCCGTTCGGGCCGAGGATGCCGACGACCTCGCCCCGCTCGACGTTCAGCGAGACGCCGTCGAGGGCGGTCGTCATCTCGCCCCGCTTCTTCTTGAACTGCTTGCGGACGGTGGTCAGTTCGAGGGCGCGCATGGGAGGCTCCAGTCGGAAGTCGTACGTCGAAAAGCAGGGAGGGGGCCTTAAGGTCGCCCCAGACTCGGACCCGGAGGGACTTCGGCGGTCCATCTCCGGGTGCCCGCTGGGCGATTCAGCCCCGGGAAAGCCGCGCGATACCGGGATGCACCCTTTACGCCTCCCTCCGGATTCCGGGACAAAGAAAACCCCCGGACAGCGCGCTGTCCGGGGGTCCGTTGCTGGCTCATCGCGGTTCGGGAACGGTCAGGTCCTTACCTGGACGCGTTCGGGGAACGGGATGGGCACGGCACGGGCCGACCCGGACGGCACGGGGCCGCCTCGGAACCGGATACCCAGGATCGTGCTTGCCATCGGGTTCACTCCGGCGCCATGGGTTCCCATGGCGCGATGAACCGGCAACTGCCGGTACGAACCAGATTAGGGCAGGCGACCCGGGTTGTCAACCGGAATCGGACCGTTTATCGCGGGCTTCCGCGCCCGGGACGGCGTTGACCGCCTGGCGGAATCCGGCGCCTGCCACGGGCGCGGCGGACGCGCCCATCCCCGTGCCCAAGACCGACCTGCGGCCGGCGGCGGTCGAGATCCCATACGCGGGAAACAAGCGGCGGACGAGGGCGCTGCCGGCCTGCGTTGAAGCCGGCTCGTCGTCTTCGCCGCGCGGCCCGATGCGGCCACCTCCCGGGCGGCCCCGTCGTCCACCCGGCCGACCCGCCCCGCGGCACCGCGATAAACGCCGGGACGGAACCGGGGTCGCCTCGCCGGCGACGGCGACGGTGAGGTGTCGGTCGATGGCGGAGGTCGCGGCGTTGCGGCAGTCGGCCCACGCGGCGACGGCGCGTTCCAGGGCCGCGCGATCGCCGAACCGTTGGGCCAGGCACTAGCGCGCCGGCACGCGCAACCCCAGCTCGGCCGGGGTCCGCCGGCTGCCGTGCTTGGGGGTGTGGCGGGTCTCCAGCTTGTCCGCCAGGAGCTTGGCCTCGGCCGGCGGGAAGGCGGCGGAGAGGGAGGCCGGGGAGTGCGTGTCGGGCTAGTCGAGCACCGGCACGAGCGTCTCCGCCGCCGGGTCGTGGACGTCGACGAGGCTCTTGACGCGGCGGGCGAAGGCGGGCCGCGTCCGTTGGTCGCTGACCGAGCCCGCGCGCCGGCCGCGCAGCGGCTCCGCCACCAGGAAGCGGTCGGCGGCCCCGCCCCGCGCGTATTCCGGGTCGCGCCGAGCGGGCCGGCCGG
>CADCWE010000230.1 GCA_902806325.1 uncultured Thermomicrobiales bacterium
GCCAGATCGACCACCGGGCCGGTCGGGTCCGTCAGGTCGCCGCCGGTGGCGCCGGAGTGGCCCATCGCGACGACGATCGTCGCCCCAGCCTCGCGCAGGCGGGCGGCCTCGTCGGTGATCGGGGCGATCGGGTCGATCACCTCGTAGGGGCCGAGGGCGCCGGGGCGGGTCAAATTCGGGATGTCGGTGTTGGAGAAGCCGATCAGGCCCAGCGTCGCGCCGCCGAAGTCGAACGTGGTCGAGGGGGCGAACCCGGCGGCGCCGGCGACCGGCGTCCCGGCGCCCGGGGTGGCCAGCGTCGCGGCCGGCGGATCGCCGCCGCCTGACGGGACCAGGTTGACCGAGAGGTAGGGGAAGCCGGCCAAGGGCGCCAGGCGGCCGAACATGTTCTCGGCCGAAACGTCGAAATTGTGGTTGCCGAGGCCGTCGGCGTCGAAGCCGATCGCGGTCATCAGCTCGACGGTCGGCTCGTCGCCGAAGAAGGCCGAGATCGGCGGCGTGGCGCCGACGGCGTCGCCGGCGGTGACCACGATCGCGCCGTGCGGGGCGTCGTTCCGGTAGGCGTCGAACCACGGCTTGAGGAATGCGGCGCCGCCGACGCCGATGCTCGGGTTGTCCGCGCCGTCGTCGTCGAGGTCGTCGGCCGCGGCGGAGAGCGGGACCAGTTGGCCGTGGAAGTCGCTCACGTCGAGGATCGTCGCCTCGCGGTAGCGCTCGCCGCCTTCGAGGATGGAGTAGAGGATCTGGCCGCGGGCGTTCTGGGGGCCGGGGATGCCGAGCAGGAAGGCGACCGTCGGCGCGACGTCGATCGCGCGCACGCCCGGCACCGGGTCTCCCTCGGCGATGCCGGGACCGGCGGCGACGAACGTCGCGCGCAGGTTGACGTTGGCTTCGAGATCGACCAGATCCGGCAGGAATCCGTGCTGGCCGAAGAAGGCGGACGGGGCGACGACCTCGCCGGCCACGGCGGCGTCGAACTGGTAGGGCGGGTTGAGCGTCACGACCACGTCGCCGGAGCGGGTCGGGTGCAGGGCGTCGGTGCCAGCGACGTCGCGCAGTTCTTCTTTGCGGAAGACGCGGGCGACCACCGCCGCGTCCGGGTTGTTCGGGTCGGCGATGCCCTCGAAGGCGGCGACGACCCGGTCGCGGACCGCCTCGTACTCGTCCTCGGGGACGGTGCCGGTCGGGTCGCGGTCGACCACGTTGAGGTAGATCTGGGCGGTGCCGCCGGCCCAGCAGGCCTTGGCGGCGGGGCCGGACGGCGGCTCGTCCGACTCGGGGTCCGGGGTCGCGGCGTCCGGGTCGGGTTCGGGGATCCGGCAGTTGGAAAGCTGCTCGGTGTCGACCAGACCGGCCTGCTGGAGGACCAGGTTGGCGTTGACGGCGTAGTAGGCGGGGGCGAAGCCGTGGTCGGATGTGGCGAAGACCGCCGCCTCGCCCATCAGGTCGCGGGCGGCGCCCAGCGTCTCGTCGGCCAGCTCGTAGGCGCCGCGGATGAACCCTTCGCGGGCCTCGACCCGGTTGTCGGGGGTACCGTCGGCGAGGAGGTCGTCGTAGTAGGGGTTGGTCGCGCCACCGGGTTCGGTCGGCGAGATCAGGCCGAGGAACTGGTGGGAGAACTCGTCGGTGACGGGCGAGCCGAGGAGGAGGAGGTCCGGCTCGACGCCGAGGTCCTCGACGATGTGGGCGAGGTACGCCTGGTGGGCGTCGCGCCACTTCAGGCCCTGCTCGACGTAGGTCTCCTCGTCGACGATTCCCGCTTCCAGGGGCGCGAAGTCGGCGGCGGTGGCGGAAGGGAAGTCGGCGTTGAGGGTCTCTTCGAAGCCGGTCGGGGCGGCGCAGTCCGGCGCGTAGTCGCAGCCGTTGAAGGTCGCGTTGGCGCGGGCGACCGAGGTGTAGTAGATCCGGAACCGGGAGAGGTCCGGCGCGAGGTCGATCGCCTTGAGGTAGAAGCCGGCGGTCTGGCCATCCCGGGAGCCGGTAAGCCGGACCTTGACGTCGGCCCACTCCCCGGCGGCGAGGTCGGCGACGGCGGCGCTCCCGTCCTTGGCGCCGGCGACCGGGGAGGCCCCGGCGGGCGGGGTGGC
Source organism: uncultured Thermomicrobiales bacterium (assembly GCA_902806325.1). GTDB lineage: Bacteria > Chloroflexota > Chloroflexia > Thermomicrobiales > UBA6265 > CADCWE01. Next base: position 2,088 of record CADCWE010000230.1, read on the forward strand.
GGAGCCATCGTCCGCGGCGGGGGCGGCGCCCTCGACCACCAGGACGCGGTCGTAGTTTTCCGCGTCGTCGTCGGTCGAGTCGTAGAGGTAGAGCTCGAAGGCGCGGTCGGTGTTGTCTTCTTCGGGGAAGGCGTCGTTGGTTTGGATCAGGGTCTGCTGCCTGGCGGGGGAGAAGGACTCGGGGACGTTGCTCCAGCCCTCCGCCGGTTCCAGGTCCACCCGCTGGTAGGTGACGCCGAAGCGGTCGGCGCCCTCCTGGCCGCCGGGGAGGTCGTAGTTGAGGAGGACGCCGCGGTCGGAGTAGAAGGTGCGGAAGTCGACCACCGGCCCCTGCAGCGGCGGGTCGTAACCGCGTGCGCCGACCCACTCGACGGCGGCGACGGTCTTGCCGGCGCGCTCGGCGGCCTGGGCCAGGGTGTCGGCCTGCAAGACGGCGGGTTGGTAGGCGGAGGTGCGGTTGTTGAAATCCGCCTCGCCGGTGCGGTGGAAGGTGTTGTTGGTGGAGCCGTGCTCGGACGGCCAGGTGCCGGTGGCGAGGGTGTGCCAGCCGGTGCCGGTGTTGGGCGGGAACGCTTGCAGCATCCCGTTGTCGCCCCGGACGCCGGATTCGAGGAGGTCGGCGAAGGTCGGCAGCGAT
>CADCWE010000231.1 GCA_902806325.1 uncultured Thermomicrobiales bacterium
AGCATCCTTGATGGTCACCGTCACGGTCAGGTTCGTGAAGCAGCGGGCGAGGAGCTGACTCGTACCTGGGACAATGCCACCCGTTGCTGACATGGGGATGGTCTGGAGCACAACGAGGCTGCCCTCCTTGCCGGCGAAGACGACCGAGTGGGCGTCGCCCTGGTGCGCGTCAGCGGAGGTCGGCGCGGCGACGATGCCGCCGGGAACGCCATGAGCGGTGCGTTCGCTCTCATCATCGCCACGGCGTGACGCCCTACGGGTTGCATGCCGCGATGGGGCGCCGCCTAGGCGGCGCCCTCGGCGCGGTTGACCAGGCCGGCGGGTTCGACCAGGGAGACGGGGGGCGTTTCCAGAAAGTCCCGGCCAGCGCGGGCGATCGCGCGGCGGGGATCGCGGCCGGTGGCGGCGGTGGCCTTGGCGAGCAGCGTTTTGAGGTTCGCCGCCGCGAAGCGGCCCTTGTCGTACTGGGGCGCCCGCGGCGCCCCGGACTGGAACTGGGCCCGGCTCATCGTCAAGAAGACGGCGGTGCCGGCGGTCTTGTCGACCAGACCGATCGGCATCAGGATGGGGCGGGGCTGGCCGTCGACCGCGATCGCCAACGACACCAGTTCGCCGGTGGCTTTGTCGACGACGACGTGCTTCAGCAGCCCGACCAAACCGTCGGTGGCGTAGACCTTGCCGCCGCGCTCGAGCCGGATGCTGCGGTCGCGTCGGACGAGCAGTTCGGGCGGGATCGCCGCCGCCTGGGTGGCGTGCTTCGGGTCCCGGTCTTGGCCGATCATGGCAATCCCTTGTGCGTTGCGTCGGCGCGGTCCGCCGCTTTAGACCGCGCGGGCGATGACGATGAACGGCTCGACGGCGCGGGCGCGGCGAAACCATAACCCGGCCGGCAGGATCACGCCGAGGGGGACGATCCACCACATCTCGGCGAGCCGGTCCAGGATCCCCAGCGGCGCCGCCTGGGCATCGAGCACGGTCACGCTGCCGGTCACGCCGTCCACGGTCAGGCGGACCGAGTCTCCCTTGGCCAGCGCGGCCAGCTCGACCGGCTTCGCCCCCCGGGTGATGGCCGCCGCCGGATCGACCGGGTAGGTGACCGGTTCCCCGGCCGACCCGTCCGGCGCGACGACGACGTTGCCGTCCCCCTCGGCGACGATCTTGCCGCTGACGGCGACGGGTGGCGGCGTCGGGGTGGGGGTCGGGGAGGGCACGGCGGTCGCCGTCGGCTGGGCCGCCGCGGTGGCGGTCAGGGCGGCCGCGGCCTGTTGCGTCGCCAGGGCGTTGGCTTGGGCGGTGGCCTGGGCGTCGGCCGTGGCCTGGCGCGCCGCCGCGGCTTGGGCGGTGGCGGTCAGGGCGGCTTGGGCGGTCGCGGTCATGTTGGCGCCGGCCTGCGCGGTCGCGGTCATGTTGGCGCCGGCCTGCGCGGTCGCGGTCATCGCGGCCCCGGCTTGGGCGGTGGCGCTCGCCTGCGCGTTGCGGACCGCGATCCCGTCGCCGGTCATCGTGATCCGGGTGTTGTCGTCGTTGCGCTCGATCGACCAGCCGGCGGCGAAGGTGCTCCAGTCGATGTCCTCGGCCGCGAGGCGGGTCATCAGATCGACCAATTCGGCCTTTTGGTCGGCCGGGATGGTCAGGCCCTGCGCGGATTCCTGGGCGGTGATCGCGGCCGCGATATCGGCCTCCTTCGTCAGGTCCTCGGTGACCATGGTCTGCTGGGATTGGAGCACGATGTCGGTGGCCTGTTGGACGCCGTCGGCCATCCCGGCGGCCTGGAACCCGATGCCGATCTGGGCGGTCAGGGTCAGCTCTTCGAGCGCCAGACGCTGCCGGGCCTCGGAGGTCGACCCGCTGTCGCAGGGGGCGATCTCCCAGGTCTCGAAGACGCCGGTCAGCGCCGTCATCCCTTGGACCCCGGTGATCCCGTCCGGCGCCGCGACCACCAGCTCGGCGTCGCCGATGCCGGCGGTGACCAGGGCCATCGCGTAGAGCCCGGGGGTGACGGTTTCGATGTTCTTGGTGGTCACGTCGAGGCCGTCGCCGAGGTCGCGGCACGACAGCGCGGTCGAGGAGAAGGCCGTCGTGATCCCCGACATGTCGAAGATCCCGGCCATCGCCTCGGCGGTGTCTTCGGCCGTGACCGTGATCACCTCGTCGTCGCCGGTCGCCTTGAAGTACTCGAGCAGTTGCTGGCGCTGTTCGGTGGAGTTGGATTCGCCGATGGTGATCGTCTTGCCCGCCTCCGCGGCCAGACCGCGCGGCGCCGCCAACGCCGCCAGCAGCGCGATCAGGCCCAGCAGGCCGAGCGCCCGCCCGAACGGGAATCCTCCGGCGCAAATGATCCGGCGAGAACGGATGGACATCGGGAGCACTCCTGGGTTCGGAATACCAGCGGCCACGCGCGCGGCGGTCCGTGCCGCCGCCGGTGATGGACCCATCCTAGGCCCGGCGCCGATCGCCCGTCATGGGCGCTTTTCCGCCGTCCGCTTTGGGGGAAAACACCCAACACGCGCGACCGGGCCGAGCGTAGGATGGGATCACCTCGGGTCAACCGGACCGGCGGCGGCACGACCCGCGCCGCAACCGGCGCCGGGGAAAGGGTGCCGCGGTTGCCCTCCGGGCGGGCGCGAGGCGGGGAGACTGGTCCGATGGTGGTCCAACGGCGAACCGAACCGATCCGGCGCGCGATGGGGCGCGGGACCACCTCGCCCGTCCCTCCG
>CADCWE010000232.1 GCA_902806325.1 uncultured Thermomicrobiales bacterium
CTTTTGCCACCGCGCTGTCCCGGTTCGAAACGCTGTGGCTCCCCCCTTTCCCCCAACGTTGGGGGGGTAGGTGGCCTCCTCGCGGCCGAACGCGATCTACCCGAGTACCCCCCCCACCGCCGCCTCGTCCCCCGGTCGCACCGCCAGCGTCCGCTCGTTGCGGTAGGTGACCATGCCGGGGCCGGCGCCCTTGATCTTGCGGACGTGGCGGCGGGGGGCGGCGTCGACCTCGACCGTCGCGCTGCCCCGGGCGGCCGAGTAGTGGGCGGCCAACGCCGCCGCGGCTTCGAGGGTCCTCGGGTCCTGCGACTCGGCCAGGCGCCAGCGAACGACGACGTGGGAGCCGGGCACGCCCCGGGCGTGGAGCCAGGTGTCGTCCGGCCCGGCCAGGTCGAACGTGACCAGGTCGTTTTCCCGCCCGGAATGGCCGACGTAGACCGCGTTTCCCCGCCCGTCGAGGAGCGCCTTCGGCCGGCGCGCCGCCTGCTTCTTGCCGGGTTTGCCCGCTTTGGACGGCGCGTCCGCCCCCGGACCGCCCGGTCCCCGGTGCGCCGCCCACTCCGCGGCCAGCGCCTCCACCTCGGCGAAGCCGCTCGCCTGCGCGGTCAGTTGGAGAAGCTGGTCGAGATAGGCGACCTCGTGCTCCGTCCGCTCGACCAGGGCCGGGACGTTCGCGCCGGCGCCCTGCGCCTTGCGGTACCGCTCGAAGTACTCCTTGGCGTTCTCCTTGGCGCTCAGGGCCGGGTCCAGGGGCACGGAGACGCCGTCCACGTCGAGGTGCGTGTCCCCGGGTTGGATCCGCCACAGGTAGGCATAGATCAGCTCGCCGCGCTCCCGCAGGCGTTCGATCTCGCCCGCCTTCGCCCCTTCGGCGCGGAGGGAGGCGAGGCGGCCTTGGAGCCGATCCCTCGCGTCCCGGATCGCGGCGGCCAGGCGCTCCTTGCGCTGGGCGTGGTCGGTCGGGGTGCCCGGCCCGGCCGCGGCGTCGGTGCGCTCGGCCGCCGCCGAGACGGTCGGGACCGCCGTTTCCTGGTACGTCGCCGCCAGGTGGACCATCGGCACCGGGGCGAAGGCGACGATTGCCCCATCGTCGCCGGCGTAGACGCGGGGCGCCCAGGCCGAGGTCAGCAGCGGCTCGAACAAGGCCCGGGTTTCCCGCGCCACCGCCGCCGCGCCGTCCGCGCCCATCCCGCCGACCTTGGCCGCCGCGTCCCCCGCCGCCCGGTGGGCGATCTCGCGCCCCATCTGAGGGGAGATCGCGCGCAGCCGCCGCACCAGCGCCGGGGCCAGCGCCGCGCCCGGCTGTTCCTCGGCCAGCAGCCGACCCGCCGCGACCGCGGTCAATTGGCGCGGGTCCGGCTTCTCGATCGGCGGCGGCAGCCTGTAGGGCGTCTTGGGCAAGATCGGCCGCACCCGGCTCATGCTGGGCGTGACGCGCTTCGCGCTCTCCATCACCCGGCCGTCGTCGTCGATCAGGATCAGATTGGAGTGGCGCCCCATCAGCTCGACCGCGAGGTGGACGTAGGTGGCCTCGAACTCGCCGTCCGCGTCCGCATCGTCGTCGGGCGGCGCGTCCTCTGGCTCGTCGTCGGGGACTAGGAGATCGTCCCGGGCCTCGGCGGCGCGGGGTCGGGGCGCGTTGTTGGGGGTTAACCGCTTGGCTATACTGATCCGGACCAGCCGCTCCAGCGGGGGCTGCTCGACCGCCACGATCACGCCGCCGCGGACGTACTTGCGCAGGAGCAGCCCGAACGGGGTGATCAGGGCGGGGTCAAACGAGGGCGCGGCGGCGGTGATCAGCAACCGCGCCCGCTGGTTGTCGGCGCTGGCGACCAGCATCCGCCGCCGCCCGCCGGCGTAGATTTCGGCCGCGAAACTGAGCGGGTCGAGCAACCCGATCCGTTGCACCCGGCCGTCGAGCAGCGTTTCGCCCAACTCGTCGGCGACCGCGGCGATGGTCAAGACGTCGAACACGAAGACCGATCCTTTCGCGGCCCGGCGGCCGTGTGGCAACCAGCAATCGGACGCGGGGAGACGAGACGACCGGTGGTGGCGGTGGTGGCTGCGGACGACGAGCAGGGCGCGGACGGCGGGTATTCGGAATCGGCGCACCCGGACGACCCGATCCACGACCTCCGCGCCACGCGCCGGCCGCGCTTGTTCGTCATCTCCGGCCCCTCCGGCGTCGGCAAGGACACCGTGATCGAGCGCCTCCGGGAGCGCGAGCCGGACGTCTATTTTGCCGTTACCGCCACCACCCGTGCCCGCCGCCCCGGCGAGATGGACGGCATCCACTACTTCTTCCTCGATGCCCCCGCCTTCGCCGAACGCCTGGACGCCGGGGAGTTCCTGGAATCCGCCGTCGTCTACGGCCACCACTACGGCGTCCCCCGCGGCCCGATCCGCGCCGCGTTGGAGCGGGGCCAGGACGTGGTGATCAAGGTCGACATCCAGGGCGCCGCCGCCATCCGCGCCCTGGTGCGGCACGGGATCTCGATCTTCCTCGCCCCGGAGTCGTTGCCGGAGCTGCTCCGCCGCCTCCGCGACCGCAAAACCGACGACCCGGAGGCGCTGATGCGCCGCTTCGGCACCGCCAGCCGCGAGCTCTCCGCCGCCGCCGATTTCGACTACCTCGTCTTCAACGAGGCCAACCGTCTGGACCACGCGCTCGACCAGATCGCCGCGATCTTGGCGGCGGAACGGTGCCGGGTGGACCAGGCCGAGGTCGACCTGTAGCTGGGACGGCCGGCGGTTGGGGGCGCATGGCATGCACCCGGTCGCAATCCCCGACGATCGCAATTCGCACCAGCGTTGGCAATCCGGCACCGGGCGCATGCCATGCGCGCCGACGTCGCCCCGGATTCGTTAGGCCGCTCCCGCGTCCATCCGCTCGTCCTCCTCGTCGTCCTCGACGCGGCGGAGAGACGATTTGTCCTCGATCCGGTCGACGAAGAGGACGCCGTCGAGGTGGTCGATCTCATGTTGGATCACGCGGGCGAGGTAACCGTGCGCCTTGAGGCGCACGTCCTTGTTGTCCAAGTCCAGCGCTTTGACGGTGATCGCGTCGGAGCGCGGCACGTCGCCGTACCAGCCGGGGATGCTCAAGCAGCCTTCGGGCCCGACCTGGCGCCCGACGGCCCTGACGATCTCCGGGTTGACCAGCGCCAGGTTGACCTCGGGATCGTCGTCCTCATCGTGGCCGGCCGGGACGTGGACCACGATCAGGCGGCGCAAGACCCCGATCTGCGGCGCCGCCAGGCCGACACCCGGCGCGTCGAGCATCGTCTCCCGCATGTCCGCCGCCAACCGCCGCAGCGCGTCGTCCACGCTGCGGATCCGAGTCGCCTTCTGCCGCAACCGCGGGTCGCCTTCCAATACGATCTCGAGTATCGCCATCCCGGTCCTTGATCCCTCTGGCTTGCCGCGTTCGGGGCACCCTCGTGCCCGTTCGTTGCACCGGCATAGTATCGCGGATCGGAGTGGGGGCGCACGGCGGTGGTCCGGAACGGAGCCCTCACCACGACCTTTCCGCCGGGGCGAGGGCCCGCCGAGGGGACCGTGTTCCCCTACGAGTCCGTCCCCCCAGCTACGCTTTGGACCTCGAACGTGCCGGCTTCTTCCCCGTCCAGGGTGATCGTCTTGATCCCGGATTCGCCCTCCGGCACCGACATCGAGACCTGGGTCTCGCCCTGGGGGGCGATCGGCGTGTCGGTGACCAGCCCCTCGATCGCCAGCGTGTGGGCGGTGCCGTCGCCGGTGACGATCAGCACGAACGGTTCGCCGGCCCGCCCCTTGAGGTCGCCCGGCTCGAGTTGGCCGTCTTCGATCGCGACCGTTTCCCCCTCGGCGTCCAGCGGCAGGTTGCTCCGCCCAGGGGTCCCGGCCACCGGGGAAGCGTCGAAGATCGCCTGCACCACCGCCGTGCTCTCGTTGACCGTCGAGTTCTCGTCCTCGTCCTGGTCTTCATCGTCGCCGCAGGCCGCCAGCCCCATGCCGAGGGTCACCGCCAGCAACGCCACCCCGGCGCCTCGCCGCCATCGGCTCCAATCTCGTCCCACGATCGCCCCCACTTCCCGTTCCGGGTTCGTCCCGAACAACCGGCCGTTGCCGCCACCGATTGCAAGCCCGGTGCCCCGCCGCCGCGCGCCCTAGAGCAAGCTCATCGGGTCCACGTCCACGGACCACCCCGGCCGCGACGGCAGCCCGTCCAACAGCGCCTCAAGGTCTTTGGTTCGGAGCACGATCTGCCACTGGAACTTGCCCCGGACCTTGCTGGCGAAGGCGGGGGTGGGGCCGAGGAGGTCCATCGGAACCCCGCGGGTTTTGGCGTGGCGGGCGAGGAGGCGGGCCATCTCGTCCGCTTCGGCGGCGCAGCGGGCTTCGTCGGCGTCGCGGACCAGGTAGCGGACGAGGCGGGTGAACGGCGGGTAGTCGTGGGCGCGCCGGAAGTCGATCTCCTCGGCGTAGAACCCGGCGTAGTCGTGCTTGGCGGCGGCGGCGATCGCGTAGTGGGCGGGGGTGTAGCTTTGGACGATCACCCGGCTGCCCGGGGCGCGGCGCCCGGCGCGGCCGGCGACCTGGGTCAGGAGCTGGAAGGTGCGTTCGCCGGCCCGGAAGTCCGGCAGGTGCAGCATCGTGTCGGCGTGGATCACCCCGATCCCCGTCACCAGCGGCAGATCCAGCCCCTTGGCGATCATCTGGGTGCCGACGACGACGTCGACCTCCCGCCGCTCGACCCGGCGCAGCATCGTTTCGTGGCCGCCGAGCTTGCGAACGGAGTCCTGATCCCAGCGGAGGACGCGGGCGTCCGGTAGCAGGCGCTTGACCTCTTCTTCGACCCGTTGGGTCCCGGCACCGAAGTAGTTGAGCGCGCCGCCGCATCGGCCGCAGCCGCGGGGCGGCGGCTCCCGGTGGTTGCAGCGGTGGCAGAGCAGACGACCCCGATCGCCGTGGTAGACGAGCGGGATGTCGCAGAAGGGGCACGTCAGGCTGGTGCCGCAGGTCTTGCAGAGGACCACCGTCGCCAGGCCGCGGCGGTTGAGGAAGAGGATCGTCTGCTCCTTGGCCGCCAGCGTCTTGCGGAGCAGATCCGCCAACTGTTTGCTGAAGAGCGAGTGGTTGCCCCGGTGCAGTTCCAGGCGCAGGTCGACCACCTCGACCTCCGGCAAGCCGAGGGCGCCCCGGTTCCGGTCGCCGTCGCGGTCGCCCAGGTCCGGCCCGACCCGGTGCGGCAACTCCAGCAGCCGGGCCTCCCCGGTCTCGGCGCGCCAGAACGATTCCACCGCCGGGGTCGCGCTGCCGAGGACCACCGTCGCGCCCTGTTGCGCCGCCAGGAATTCGGCCAGGGCGCGGGCGTGGTAGCGCGGCTCGGCGTCCTGCTTGTAGGCGCCCTCGTGTTCCTCGTCGAGCACGATCAGGCCGAGATCCTCGACCGGGGCGAAGAGCGCCGAGCGCGGCCCAACCACGACCCGGTATCGACCCGCGGCGACCCCCTGCCAGGTCGCGTAGCGCTCCGCGTCCTTGAGCGCGGAGTGGAGTACCGCCACCTGGCCCGGGAAGCGGGCTCGGAACCGCCGCACCACCTGGGCCGCCAACCCGATCTCGGGCACCAAAATCACCGCCGCCCGCCCGTGGCGCAGGCACCAGGCGACGGCGCGCAGGTAGACCTCCGTCTTGCCGGAACCGGTCACGCCGTGCAGCAGGAGCGGCGTCGGATCGCGGGCGACCAGCGCCCGCTCGACCTCCACCCAGGCCGCCGCCTGCGCCGCCGTCAACGTCGGGGTCGGTCCCGCCCCTGGCGCGTCCCGGCCGGGGAGCAGGCGGGGCATCTGGACCTCTTCGAGCAGCCCCTTGCGGGCCAGGGCGGCAACCGTCGCGTGGTCGGTGCCGGTCCGCGCCAGCACGTCGGCGAGGGGGACGAAGCCGTCGCCGTCCAGCGACGCCAACCGCGCCCGCTGGACGAGGAACTCGACCACCGCCGACTGCTTCGGCGCCTTCCTCGGCGCTTCCACCGCCGCGTCCGGCGTGGCCACCAAGCGGACGAAGCGCTCCAACGCCGGGTTTGGCTCGCGGTGCGTCACCCGCGCCACCCGCTCGACCACCCCTCGCGCTTCGAGTTTCGCCACCACCGTCTTCAGCGAGCTGCCGAGCGCCGCCTGGGCCGCGGTCAGGCTGACCTCGCCGCGTTCGGTCAGCAGCGCCACCAACCGCCCCTGGGCCGGGGTCAGGTCGTCCGGGACCGCCCCGGCGTCCGGAGCGTCCTCCTCCGGTTCCCGCAACCGCAGGTGTTCGACCGCCCGGTGCGTCACCCCCGGCGGCAGAAAGGGCGCCGCCGCCGCGAACAGGCTCGTCGCCGTTTCCCGCGCCAGCCACGCCGCCACCGCCAGTCGGTCGTCGTCCAACCGGAAGGCGGGTTCTACCGGCGCGTGGAGCGGTTTTAACGCGAACCCCGGCGCGTCCCCGTGCAGCCGGATCACGATCCCCAGCGCCAACCCTTTCCGCAGCGGCACCCAGACCAGTTGCCCGGTCCCGATGCCACCCCGCCAGCGGTCGGGCACAGCGTAGCTGAGGGTGCCGCCGCCCGCCCCGTGGGCGCCATCCACCGCCACCTCGGCGATGGTGGAGGGGCGGTCGGTGTGGCGGTCGAGGAGAGGCGCGTCCATACGGTGCATCGTAGCGCATGGGGTACGTACAGAACAGATGTGCCGGGGTGTCATTCGTGGGTTGGTCCCCCTATCCCCCCGAGCCCCCCTTCCCCCCGATCGCGGGGGCAAGGGGGGTTAGGGGGATTTCCGCCCGTTCCCCTATACTCCCCCCAATCACGCCGCCCACCCCCACCCCGGAGGCAGCCCCCCATGGTCCAAACCGCCCCGCGTACCGAAACCACCGCCATCCGCGCCGAATACGAGGACCGTTTCGCCGCCTCCCGGGCCCTCCACGACCGCGCCCGCCGCGTCATCCCCGGCGGCATCTCCCACGACGGGCGGCACCGGAAGCCGTTCCCCGTCTCGATCGAGCGCGCCCACGGCGCCCGCAAGTGGAGCGTGGACGGCCACGAACTGGTCGATTTCGCGATCGGCCATGGCTCGCTGATCCTCGGCCACAACGACCCGGGCGTGCTGGCGGCGGTCGAGGCCGCGCTGCCCCACGGGACCCACCACGCCGCCGGGCACGAGGCCGAGATCGCCTGGGCGGAACAGATCGCGCGGCTGGTCCCCTCCGCCGAGCGGGTCAAATTCACCGGCTCCGGCACCGAGGCGACGATGCTGGCGATGCGCCTCGCCCGCGCCGTGACCGGCAAGCCGACCATCGTCAAGTTCGAAGGCCATTTCCACGGCTGGCACGACTACGCCCTCAAAGGCGAAAAGCCGCCCTTCGACGCCGAGACCGTGACCGGGGTTCCCGCCGCCGCCCTCGGCACCGTCGTGGTGCTACCCGCCAACGACCCGGACGCGGTCGACGCGCGCCTGGCCCAAGGCGATGTCGCAGGGGTCATCCTCGAACCGAGCGGCGCGTCGTGGTCGACGATCCCGCTCGACGACGGCTTCCTGGCCGGCCTCCGCCGTCTCGCCACCGCCCACGGCGCGGTCCTGATCTTCGACGAAGTGATCACCGGGTTCCGGTGGGCGCCGGGCGGCGCCCAGGTGCGGGAAGGGGTGCTTCCCGACCTGACCACCCTGGCCAAAATCGTCGCCGGCGGGTTCCCCGGCGGCGCGGTCTGCGGCGGCGCCGACTTCATGGCCCCCCTGGAGTTCCGCGACGAACCCGGCTGGAACGCGACCAAGAAGATCCGCCATCAGGGGACCTTCAACGCCAGTCCGGTCGTCGCCGCCGCCGGCCTGGAAGCCTTGCGCCGCTGCGCCGACCCCGCGGTGCAGGCCCGCTGCGACGAACTGGCCGCCCGCCTCCGCGCCGGATTCAACCTGGTCCTGGCCGAGCGCGGCGTCCCCGGCTTCGCCTGGGGCGACAGCTCCGTCTTCCACGTCGCCCTCGGCGAATCGTGCGCCAACCGCCCCACCGGCGACCTGAAGCACCCGGCCGGATTATCCGCGGCCGCCCTGAAGGGCACCGTCGCCAGCCCCCACTCCGAGTCGTTGCACCTCGGGATGCTGATCGAAGGCGTCGATCTCTTCGCTGGCGGCGGGATGTTCTCCGTGGCGCACACCGAGACGGAGGTGGACTTCGCAATCGGGGCGTTCGGGCGGGTGGTGGCGCGGATGGCGGAGGAGGGGGCGTTCGGGTAGGAACGATTCCTCCTCCCCAATCCCCACTCCCGCGCAGCGGGAGTGGGGGCGTTACGTTTACGACGGCATCGCGTCGTTGTCTGGCATCGTCCGACGAACCCCGATAGCCCGATAGAATGAAGGCGACGGAATCCCAGCCGCGGTTCGACCGCTTAATCTGGGACGGGTGGAACCGCCATCACATCGCTAAGCACGGGGTGGTTCCGGAGGAGGCGGAGCAGGTGGTCGCTGGTGATCCCACCTACCGGGAGACCTACAAGTCTCGGTTCTTGGTCGTCAGACCGACCGCCGGTGGGCGCATGCTGGCGATTGAGATCGGTCCTGTGCCGGGAGAGGCCGCCAACCACTGCGTCTTCTCCGCTCGCCTGTCCACCGTGCATCTCAAGCAGCGGTGAGACGCACCGTCGTTGGCCGGCACGCCGCGTCGTTCCACCGCGGGATGCTGCTCGCAGGCGTTGATTTGTTCGCCGGGGGCGGGATGCTGCCGGTGGCACGCACTGAGGCGGATATCGATCTGGAAGGCACCCGGCGCTAACCGAACAAGCCCCCCGAACCGGGCTGGCGTTGTTGGCGATCATGGCCACGTTGGACCCGACGTTGAAACGCCGGGCTACGCCGACGAAGGCTCTTCGAGGCCAAGACCGAGCGGTTGGTCCCCTTCACATCGAGAGTCATTCTGAGCGAAGCGAAGAATCTCCTGGCGCAGCAGCGTTCTCTTAACCAGACGAGAACGAACGAGGAGCTTGCGTCGCTCAGAACGCCCCACGAATTGGTGGGGACCGGACCAGCGTGATTCTCCTACCCAACCATCCGTCGCGAGTAGTCGAGGGGTAGGAGGTACGACCAAGAGGAACCCGAGCAGGAGGGTTGCCAGGACGGGGAAAGGGATGAAAGATCTGGGGCCGCTTGCGGCCAATCAGCAGGCGCGATTGGTTGCCCTCCTCGATAAGCTCGGCTCGTTGCCAACTGCCGAAGCAATCGTCGGCTGTGCGAAGGCCGTGGGCATCCACCCCGGCATTGAGACTGACCGGGCGCGGATGGACGCGGCTTCGGCCGGCGCGTGGGCGTTCGATAGAACACTGATGTACGTGGAACGCCTGCGCTCGCTCAATGCGGAGCGGATGCAGATTGGCAATGAGATTCGCCACCTTTTGGCCACCCCCTACCCCACGACCTAGGAGGAGGTCGAGGCAGCGGCGTTGGCGGCAGTCATGGCACCGCGCCTCGCTGGGAAACAGGAGATCGTCGTCCACTTCTTCTGCATTTCGGTTCAGCACATCCGCTCACTGCTCATAATCGTCGCGGAGGCGGTTGGGTACGAAATCCCGCCAGACGATCTCAAATTCCTCGACGAGTTTCGTCACCTCCGCAGCCACTACGAGCACTGGTATGACCGCCTGCCGGGCAAGACCAACGAGGTCGGTCTGATCGCGAAGGCGCAGACCGCGACCAAGTACTGGATTCGGGGCGGTCTCCAAACCGACGGGAAAGACCGGATCATCGTTATCGAGCCGAAGAAGTCCGGGCCGGTGACGCATGTGGTCGTCGTCACGAACGACGGCATGGCCCGCATTGAGCGCATCGCTTCGGATGCCAGGGTGAACGTGAAGGAGCGAGCCATGGAGCGCGTCCGCGCGCACTACACTGCGGCTCCCCAAAACATCCCCTCGCCCAACACCATTTCGGACGACCTGATCATCACCGTGGGTAGCCAATTGGTGTGCCAACAGGGTTAGAATCGTCAGCGGTTCGCGGGAACGCTGATCCGCCGTTCTCGGCCCTGGAGAAGCTTCATCGGCGTAGCCTGTGGTTTCAACGCCGGGTTCATCGCGGCAATCCGTTATCCCACTTGCCAACCACGTCCACGACCGAACAAGCCCTCCTCTCCCGCGCATCGGGAGAGGGGGGTTGGGGGTGAGGGCTAGTCCGCCCCCACCGTCGTGCTCAGCGGCGCGTCCTCGCCCATCGGGTCGAAGCGCTCCTCCTCTGGCAGCGAGTTCAGCCGCGCCCGGCCGCGGCCGTAGACCAGGAGCGCGATCGCGAACGGGATCACCAGCGAGAGGAACCACATCTGGCCGATGGTGAAGCCGAGTTCGGTGTAGTAGGCGGCGACGAAGAGCATCCCGATGTAGGCCAGCATGCCGACCCCGATCGCGACCCGGAGCGGGTTCTGGCGCGACGGTTCCAGGTACTGGTAGAAGCGGCCGTGGCCGTGCTTGGGCCGGTTGGTCTTGTCCAGCCACGGCGCCAGGGCCATCAGGGTGAAGATCACGCCGGGGAAGACCAGTCCGCCGAGGAACTCCGGGCCGATGTTCAGGCCGAAGACGGTGAACACGAGGTCACCGGGGATGATGCGGAGGAACCCGTAGACCCAGAGCAGGTACCAGTCCGGCTTGACCTCGGAGGCGTTCGGACCCGGCGGGCCGTAGGCATCCAACGGGTGGATCGGGATCGCCGCCGAGAGCAGGAACAAGCCGCCGAACATCAGGAGCAGGAGTTGCCCGGCCAGCAGCGCCTGGTACGGCCAGAGCGGCACGCCCAGCACCCGGCCCGGTTCGGCCAGCTTGCGCGCGTAGCCCGGCTGGGAGTGCTTCTGCTTGATGATCAGCAGCAGGTGGAGGCCGATGATCGAGGCCAGCATCAGGGGCACGACGAAGACGTGCAGGGTGTAGAGGCGGGGCAGGCTGCCCAGGGTCGGGAAGGCGCCGCCGAAGAACAGCTCCGCCGCCACGTTGCCGATCCCCGGCACCGAGCGCGCGATGCCGTAGCCGATCCCGGTCGCCGTCACCGCGTAGGAGTCGAACGGCAGGGCGTAGCCCAGAAAGCCGGCCAGCAAGGTCAGCGCCAACAGCGCCACCCCGTTGGCCCAGTTCAGCTCCCGAGGTCGCCGGTACGTGCCTTGGAAGAAGATCCGCAGCGCGTGCAGCAGCACCGAAATCACCATCAGGTGGGCGCACCAGTGGTGGACGTTGCGGAACAGGTTCGCCACCGGGATGGACTCGATCAACTGGGTGCTGGCGTAGGCCTGGGGCAACGTTTCGCCGTTGATCGTCACCTCGGCGGTCGAGGGCGTGTAGATCAGCGCCAGGTAGATCCCGGTCAGAACCAGGATCACGAAGCTGAACAAGGCCATCTCGCCGAGGAAGAACGTGGTGTGGACCGGGAACGCCTTGCGCCCGTACTTCTGGTTGAACGCCTTGACCCCGACCCGGTCCTCCAGCCACCCCTGCGACCGCCGGTCGGCCGGCACCGGCCGCGGCGCCACCTCCAAGTCCTCGAATCGGATCCGGTCTGGCAACGCCTGGTGCCCGTTCCCGGCCGCCCGGGCGTCGCGCTCGTCCAGGTCGAGCGCCGACCCCTGCCCGGCGGCGGCCTCTCGCGGGTGGCGCACCGCCCCCGGGTTCTTCTCCGTGGCCGGGTACTGGCTTTCGAGGGGATCCATGGCGTTGCTCCGTGGCGAGGCGGGAGGCGGGAGAACGAGACGACGGGAGAGGACTGAGGGCTGAGGGCCGAGGACTGAGACGATGGTCTCCTCATCGTCCTCCCGCCACCGTTACTCCGGCCCGATCGGTCCGCTGAACCCGCCCGAGACGACCAGCGTGCCGTCGGCGGCGACCCCGACCGGGATCGATGGGAGGGGGCGGTTGGCGGGGCCGCCGCTGACGGCGGCGTCGTTGGCCGGGTCGAAGCGGCTGCCGTGGCAGGGGCAGGCGATCTGGCCGTCCTCGTTCAGCTCCTCGTAGACCGGGCAGCCGAGGTGGGTGCAGATCGCGCTGTAGGCGACCAACCCTTCGGCGCCTTCCCCGGCCGCGATCCGCACCACCTGGATCAGGTTCAGGCTGTTGTCGGTTTTGCCCTGGGGGAAGACCTGGACCGAGTCGCCCTCGGCGAGGTCCGTCGCCGCGATCGGGTCCCCGGCGTTGCCGCCCTGGGTGCCGCTGGCGCGGACCAGCGGGTCGCCCTGCGCCGTCTCGGTCCGCTCCGTCTGCAGCGACCGCAGCGCGAACGCGGGCAAGGCGAACGCGAACGCGAACGTGCCGTAGCCGAGCCGGATCAACCATTTCAGGGCGCGACGCCGGCTGAAGCCCCGCTCCTTCGGTTCCAGCCCGCTTTCGCCCAGATCGGCCCACTCCGGCCCCGGAACCTGGATCCCGCCTCGTCCCATCATCGCCTCCGTCCGTCGCCCGTCGCGGTCGTCGGGGTTACCACGGGATGCCGTCTTCGCGCTCGTCGAAGCAGGCTTCGTCGCCGACGAACGCTTCCTTGTAGAAGATCAGCAGCACCGCCAGATCCAGCGACCCGATTCCGGCCAGGAGACCGATCCACTCCGCTCCCCAGTCGTCGATCAGTCCGTAGCCGAGCGCCAATGCGACCCCGAACAAAAGCAGCGAGAAGAGCACGATCCCGACGCTGAGCGGGTCGGTCAGGCGCGGCGCGACCAGCCCGGGCCGCAGCCGTCGCCCTTCCAACAGCACCGAGATCAACCCTTGGACGCCGTAGATGGCGATCGTGAACGCCGCCGCGACCAGGCCGATCTCGACCTCGTTGAGGACGAAGACCTCTCCGCGGGTCCGCGACGCGTAGGACACGACCGCCGCGACCGACGCCAGCGCCGCGACGATCAACGCGATGATCGGCAGTTTGGGGGAATTTTCCATGCCGCGCTCCGTCTCCACCGAGGCGCCGTCGCGGCGGGACCGCTGGGCCGCCCGGCTGCCCGCCCCGATTGCAAGTCTACTGCCGCGGTCCCGGTCCGGGGTTGCGCGGCACACGCGACTCGGGCGCGCCTACCCGGTGCGACGGCGCCGGACCGGCGCGCCCAGCTTACGGCCGCCAGCGGTCGCGCAACAGCCGGTAATCGTCCTCGGTGTCGAGGTCGCCCGGCGGCGGTCCCGGCCCGGCGTCGACCAGCCGCACCCGCGCCGGATCGGCCCTGACCACGCGCCGCGCTCCCTCGTCGCCGGTCACCCGGCCCAGTTCGGCGAACACGGCACGCCCAAAGAGGACCGGATTACCGGCCCGCCCGCCGTAGGCCGGGACCACGATCGGCGCGTCTCCGCCTTCGAAGGCCGCGATCAAGGCGTCGATGGTCGCGGCCGTGACGCCCGGTTGGTCCCCGAGCAGGACCACGACGGCCCCGGCATCCCGGTCCACCGCCGCCAATCCCGCCCGCAGCGACGTGCTCTGCCCGGCCAAGAAATTGGGGTTGACCACCACCCGCTGCCCCCGGTCCCCGACCGCCGCCGCGATCGTCTCCGCCGCGTGCCCCAGCACCAGCACGACCTCGGCCAGGCGCGACGCGGCGGCGTGCCGCAGCACGTGGGCCAGCACCGGCTCCCCGGCCAGCGGCAGGAGCTGCTTCGGCCGTCCCAGCCGGGTCGAACGCCCGGCGGCGAGGACGATCCCGGAGACGGACGCCGTCGGGGCGCTGCTTGCCGCGCCCCCGTCGGCCGCGGGCCGACCGCCGAGATGGGTCACCCCGTTGCGGACTGTGGGCCAGGGGCGCGGCAGGCAGCGCCCCGACGCGGGATCGTCAGGTTCCCCATGGCGGCCTACTCGCCGGATGACGTCGGCTGATTGCCGACGGCGTCGTCGACGTCACCGCGGATCGTCCCCGACGCGGCGGTCAAGGGGCCGCCACGCCGCCCGTGGCGGGCGGCGACGATCTCGGCCAGGATCGAGATCGCCATCTCTTCCGGGGTTTCGGCGCCGATGTCGAGGCCGATCGGGCCGTGGACGCGGGCCAGGTCCGTGGGCGAGACGCCCGCGTCTTCGAGGCGACGGCGGCGGTCTTGGTTGGTCGAGCGACTGCCGACGGCGCCGATGTAGCCGGCCGGGGTGGCCAGGGCGCCGAGCAGGGCCGGTTCGTCGAATTTGGGGTCGTGGGTCAGAATCGCGACGCTGGTGCTGGGCGCAACCGCCACCTGGCCGAGGGCGACATCCGGCCATTCCTGGATGATCCGGTCCGCCTCCGGAAACCGCTCCGTCGTCGCCAGCGCGGCCCGCGCGTCGGCGACGACCACCGCGAACCCGAGCGCCTTGGCGAAGCGGCACAAGGGCTGGGCGACGTGGACCGCGCCGACGATCAGGAGCAGGGGCGGCGGCGGGTAGGTCTCGACGTAGACCTCGACGGCTTCGTCCTGCCCGGGTATCGGAAACGCCCGGGTCGCGGAGCGCCCGGCGGCAAGCAGGTCGCGGGCGGCGACCGCGACCGCCGCGTCCAGCTCCGGCTCGCCAAGGCCACCTTCGACGCCGTCCGCCAGCACCAGCAGCTTGGCGCCGAGCGGGTTGCCGCGGACCAAGGTCGCCACCGCCACCGGCAGTCCCTGCCCGAGGACCTCTTGGAGGCGGTCGTAGAAGGTGGCGGCGGGCGCGCTCACCGGGGGGCGTCCAAGGGCTCGACGAAGACCTCGATCGTGCCGCCGCAGGCCAGGCCGACGTCCCAGGCCATCTCGTCGGTGATCCCGTAGCGGAGCAGTTTCGGCGTGCCGGACGCCAGCACGTCCTGGGCTTCTTCGAAGACGGCGCTTTCGACGCAGCCGCCGGAGACCGATCCGGCCAGCTCGCCGCCGGAGGAGACGGCCATCTTGGCCCCGACCGGGCGCGGCGCGGATCCTTCGACCTTGACCACCGTGGCGAGGGCGACGCGCTCGCCCCGGCCGCGCCAGAGCGCGATTTCGGGCAGGGTTTCGTTCATTCTGAGGCACTCCTTGTTGGGTTTAACGCCAACGTAACGCGTCGTTCCGAGCTTGCGAAGCATCTCCTGCCGCAGCAGCGTCCATCGGTCGCGGAGCCTTGATGGCAATCGGGAGATTCTTCTCTTCGCCCAGAATGACGGGTTGCGTGGGCGCCGCGTTCTCCGTCGGGAACGGGCGGGTCGGCTAACGGTCAACGGTCGCGGCAACGGGCGGCTTGGCCGGGATGTGCCCCCGGACGGGCGGGTGGTCGGCGACATCGCCCAAGAGGCGGGCCAGGGCTTCGAGGGAACGCAGGTTGTGGACCGGCAAGAAATGGTCCACGTAGGGCAGGGCGGCGCGGATGCCCTGCGTCAGCGGTTGGTAGCCCGGCGCGCCGAGGAGAGGGTTGAGCCAGATCAGGCGGCGGCAGGAGCGCTGCAAGCGGGCCATCTCCCCGGCCAGCAGGTTCGGGTCGCCCCGGTCCCAGCCGTCGCTGATGATGACGACCGTCGCCCCGGAGCGCAAGACCCGGCGGCTCCACCGGTAGTTGAACGCTTTCAGGGCCTCGCCGATCCGGGTGCCGCCGGACCAGTCGTCGACCGAGTCGACGACGTCGGCCACGGCGCGGTCGACGTCGCGCTTGCGCAGCTCGCGGGTGATCCGGGTCAGGCGGGTGCCGAAGACGAAGACCTCGGTGGCATCCAGGCCGTGTTCCAGGGCGTGGACGAAGCGGAGCAGGAGGCGGCTGTAGCGGTCCATCGAGCCGGAGATGTCGCAGACCAGGACCAACGGCCGCATCCGCTCCTTCTGCCGGCGGTGGCGCAGGTCGAGCGGGACGCCGCCGTGGCGGAGGGCGCGGCGGAGGGTGCGCCGGTAGTCGATCAGGTCGCCCCGGCTGGCGGCTTCGCGCCGCCGGGTGCGGCGGGTGCCCAGGCGCCAGGTCATGCCGGAGATGATCTGGCGCGCCTCCCGCAGCTCGTCGGCGGTGAACTGGGCGAAATCCTTCTTGCGTAGCGCCTCGCGGGCGCTGAACACGAGGACGTCTTCCGGCGGCGCTTCGAGGTCCTGCGTCTCGCCGGGGGTTTCGTCGTCGGTGCCCTCGATCGCGAGCAGGACCCGTTCGCGGTCGGGCGGGCCTTCGGCGGCCGTTTCCCGTTGCTGGGCACGGCGGCGGGCGGCGTCGGGGAGGGGGATGGACTCCTGTTCGTCGGTGCCCAGAAACGTCTCGGTCGGGATCGGGGCGGCGTTGGTGAGGCGGCGCCAGAAGCGGGCGAACTCGGCGTCGAAGAGCGGGATCTGCTCCGGCCGGGTGACCAGGGTGGCGCGGGTGGCCCAGTAGACGTCCTCGCGCTTCCGCGGGTCGATCGCCGCCATCGCCGAGACGAGGCTCATGACCTGGCCGGAGCCGAGGGGGAGACCGGCGGCACGGAGATCCTGGCCAAGGGTGAGGAGGTTGGCGAGGAGCCTGGACGCGGTGGGTTGTATGGGCGGCTGGTGTGGGGTCGACAAGGGCGGCGAGGACGGCCCGCTCGGCATCGAGGTCGTTACCCCCTGACGGCTGACGGCTGACGGCTGAACGTCGACGGCTCCGTCCCTACCGGGTTGCCCGCACCGCCCCCGCGGTCAGCTTGGCGGCCAGGTCGCCACGGAGGCGGTCGACGTCCTCCTGGTACTTAAGGATGACGCCGAGGGTGTCGTCGACGACGTCGGGGGCGAGGCTGCGGGTGCCGAGGGCGAGCAAGGCCTGGGCCCAGTCGAGGGTTTCGGCCATGCCGGGCGGTTTGAAGAGGTCGACCTCGCGCAGGTGCTGGGTGAAGGCGCAGATCTGGCGCGCCAACTGTTCGGGGGCTTCGGGGACCTTGGCGGCGAGGATCCGGAACTCCTTCTCGAAGGTCGGGAAGTCGATCCAGTAGTAGAGGCAGCGCCGTTTCAGGGCGTCGTGGATCTCGCGGGTGCGGTTCGAGGTCAGGATCACGATCGGAACGTGGGCGGCGCGGATGGTGCCCAACTCCGGTACGGTCACCTGAAAATCCGAGAGCAGTTCGAGCAAGAACGCTTCGAGTTCCTGGTCGGCGCGGTCGACCTCGTCGATCAGGAGGACCGGAGAGCGGTCATGGGCGGCGTCGATCGCTTGCAGGAGCGGGCGCTTGAGCAGGAACTGGGGGCCGAACAGGTTGTGCTGGGCGGCGTAGGGGTCGAGGGCCCCGGTCGCCTCGATCGTCCGCAGGTACAGCATCTGGCGGGGGTAGTCCCACTCGTAGATCGCCGACGAGGCATCGAGGCCCTCGTAGCATTGGAGGCGGATCAGGGGGGCATCGAGGATCGCGGCCAAGGTTTTGGCGATCTCGGTCTTGCCGACCCCGGCCTCCCCTTCCAACAGCAGCGGTTTGCGCAGCGTGAGGGTCAGGTAAAGGGTGGTCGCGAGACCGCGCTCGGCGACGTAATGCTGCTCCCGGAGGCCGCGCTCCAGGTCCTCGACGGTGGCGAAGGTGCGGCCGGCGTGGATTGTTTCGGCGGCGGTGATGGCGCTCAAGCGGGGTCCGTCCTGTCCGTGGGGGGTGGTCGCCCGGTCCGCCGTTTGCGGTCGAGGCTAAGTATGGGGGAGGGACGGGGCGGGTGTCACGGGAACGGGGTCGGGGAGTTGGGACGTCGAGGATCAGGCGGTCGTTCTGGCGGTTGGCGACCGCGTGCTTCCCGGATCTCCGGCTCCCCGATTCAACCCTCGGCAAGGAGGGCAAGGGCGCCGTCGAGTTCGCGAACGAGGGCATCGAGGAGGAGGTCGTAGGCCTCGGCGCGGGCGTCGCCGTGGGACCAGGCGGCGGCGAGGGGGCCGTCCGGTGCGATGGCAACCTGGATCTCGGCGTCGCCTTCCTCCAGGCTGAAGAGGCGGACGCGGACATCGGCGGCCGGTTTACGGTCGATGGCGTCGTCGATGGGGTGTTGGGCCTGCTCGCGGTGTTCCTGGGTGACGGTCGAGGGATCGTTGCCGGTGGTCGCGGACCGGGCGCCTTGGTCGGTGTTGCCGGTCATGGGGCGGACCTCCTCGTTGCGGCCGGATTGCCGAAACTGT
>CADCWE010000233.1 GCA_902806325.1 uncultured Thermomicrobiales bacterium
CAACGGCCCCATTTGGATTTCCAGATTCACCGATATGGCGCGGCAGGCAGCTTCCTACCGCAAGGGACGGGTGCTGCTGGCGGGCGACGCCGCACACGTGCATTACCCGACGGGCGGACAGGGCCTCCAGATCGGCGTGCAGGATGCGGTGAACCTGGGGTGGAAGCTGGCCCAGGTGGTCAAGGGAGTGTCGCCGGATAGCCTGCTGAATACCTACCAGACCGAGCGGCACCCGGTCGCTGCCAGCGTGTTGCGCAACACGCTGGCGCAGGTCGCGCTGCTCCGCACGGACGACCGCACCGATGCCCTGCGCGAGGCCATGTCCGAGCTCCTGACCATGGACGAGCCGCGCAAGCGGTTCGCCGCGATGATGTCCGGTCTGGACATTCGTTACGACATCGGTGAGGGACATCCACTGCTCGGGCGCCGCATGCCCGATCTGGATCTGGTTACTGCCAACGGCCCGCTGCGGGTCTTCACCCTGCTGCGCGAAGCCCGGCCGGTGCTGCTCAACCTCGGTCAGTCTGGCGTCCTCGACATCACGCCCTGGGCCGATCGGGTTCGGGCGATCGACGCCACGTATGGCGGCAACTGGGAGCTTCCGGTCCTGGGCCACGTCGCTCCCCCCGCGGCCGTCCTGATCAGACCCGATGGATACGCCGCCTGGGTCGGGGACGGCACAGATACCGGATTGCGCGACGCGCTAACGACCTGGTTCGGCTCGCCGTGACGCAACGCGATGCTCGGCCATCGATCCTGCTCGC
Organism: uncultured Thermomicrobiales bacterium; assembly: GCA_902806325.1. Classification (GTDB taxonomy): domain Bacteria; phylum Chloroflexota; class Chloroflexia; order Thermomicrobiales; family UBA6265; genus CADCWE01. The sequence goes on from CADCWE010000233.1 coordinate 765, forward strand.
CGGCGTCGACCACGTGATGACGCGGTTGGATCACCGGGTTCCGGCGGCTGCCAACCCCGAGCGCGGCCATCTGCCAGGGATGGCGGGAGGTGGCCCGGTACTCCTGCCGGGTTCCCCGATCAGATTCCTTGTCGGAATCGCCGACCCCGGGACAGGTCGGTCGAACGGATATACTCGCCCCCCGGTTCGCGGCCACCACCGGCCGCCCGTCCGCTCGACTCGCCGACCGGCCGCGTTGACGGCGGTCACCACCGGACAGAAAGGCGCGGGGCAATGGCGCAACCGATCGCACCCCAGAACCACCAACCGACCATCGAGGCCTTGTTCGCCGAGGACCGGCGGTTCCCTCCCGATCCGGCGTTCGCCGCCGCCGCCCACGTCAACGACGCCGCGTTGCTGGCCCACTCCGCCGCCGACCCGGAAACGTTTTGGGCCGAGCAAGCCGCCTCCCTGGATTGGTTCGCGCCCTGGCAGACGGTCCTCGAATGGCGGCCGCCCTTCGCCAAGTGGTTCTCGGGTGGGCGACTCAACGTCTCGTTCAACTGCCTCGACCGCCACGTCAACGCGGGCCGCGGCAACCGTGTCGCCTACTTCTGGGAGGGCGAGCCCGGTGACCGGCGCGCGATCACCTACGCCGACCTTTTGGCCGACGTTTGCCGATGCGCCAACGCGTTGAAGGAACTCGGCGTCCGGCGAGGCGACCGGGTCGCGATCTACATGCCGATGATCCCCGAGCTGCCGACGGCGATGCTGGCCTGCACCCGGATTGGTGCTGCCCACACCGTCGTCTTCGGCGGCTTTTCGGCCGAGGCCCTGCGCGACCGGATCAACGACGCCCAGGCGACCCTAGTGATCACCGCCGACGGCGGCTTTCGCCGCGGCCAAGCCTCCGGTCTCAAAGCCAACGTCGACGCCGCCATCGCCGACGGGCAAACCCCCACCGTCCGCCACGTCCTGGTCGCCAAACGTACCGGCCAGGACGTGACCATGGAGGAGGGTCGTGATCGCTGGTGGTCCGAGACGGTCGATCACCAGAGCGCGGAGTGCGTGCCCGAGGAGATGGAGAGCGAGGACCTGCTCTATCTCCTCTACACCTCCGGCACCACCGCCAAACCGAAAGGTATCGTCCACACCACCGCCGGCTACCTGCTCGGCGTCGCCGTCACCCACCGCCTGGTCTTCGACATCAAGGACGAGGACGTCTACTGGTGCGCCGCCGACATCGGCTGGGTCACCGGCCACTCCTACATCGTCTACGGACCGCTCGCCAACGGCACCACCGGCGTCATTTACGAGGGCACGCCGGATCACCCCGCCCTGGACCGCTGGTGGGACATCGTCGAGCGGTACAAGGTCACGGTCCTCTACACCGCCCCGACCGCGATCCGCGCCCACATGAAGTGGGGCCACCGGCACGCCGAACGGCACGACCTGTCGTCGTTGCGCCTGCTCGGCTCCGTCGGCGAGCCGATCAACCCCGAAGCATGGATGTGGTACCACCGCCACATCGGCGGCGAGCGCTGCCCGATCGTCGACACCTGGTGGCAAACCGAGACCGGCGCGATCATGATCTCGCCCCTGCCCGGCCTGACGGTCACCAAACCGGGTTCCGCCACCTTCCCCTTGCCCGGCATCGCGGCCGACGTGCTCGACGGCGAGGGCAACCCCGTGCCGCTCGGAGGCGGCGGCTACCTGGTGCTGACCAAGCCGTGGCCGTCCATGCTGCGCGGCATCTACGGCGACCCGGAGCGTTACCAGCAGACCTACTGGGACCGCTATGCGGGCTGCTACTTCCCCGGCGACGGCGCGAAGCGGGACGAGGACGGCTACTACTGGCTGCTCGGTCGCGTCGACGACGTGATGAACATCTCCGGCCATCGCCTCTCGACCACCGAGA
>CADCWE010000234.1 GCA_902806325.1 uncultured Thermomicrobiales bacterium
GAATTCCTCGGGGTGCTTGTTCAGGCGTTTCTCGAGCGAGTAGGAGAGGAAGGTCGGGATCTCCGCCCCGCCGGCCGGCAAGGCGCCGATCGGAAACCCGAGCGCGGTCCCCCGCAGCCACGGTCTCCACGAGCGCCGCCACTCGTCCCGCGTCATCCAGACCGAGCCGCGGACCGGGATCACGCTCGCCGGTTCGTGCCGCATCCGCGACGCGACCCAAAACGTTTCCCCGACCGCGAACAGGCCGACGGCGACCGTGACGACGTCGATCCCGTCCAGCAGTTCCGGCACCCCGAAGGTGAACCGTGCCTGGCCGGTCATCTGGTCGGTGCCGACCAGTCCGATCGCCAGCCCGAGAAACAAGCTGACCACGCCCCGCGCGACCGAATTGCCGAGCACGGCCGTGATTGTGGTGAAGGCGAGCACGATCAGGGCAAAATACTCGGCGGCGCCGAACTTCAGCGCGACCTCGACCATCAGCGGGGCGACGAACGTCAGCCCGAGCGTGGCCAACGTGCCGGCCACGAACGAGCCGAGCGCGGCCGTGGCCAGCGCGGCCGATCCGCGGCCCCGACGCGCCATCTTGTTGCCTTCGAGCGCGGTGATGATCGAGGCCGATTCGCCCGGTGTGTTGAGCAGGATCGAGGTGGTCGAGCCGCCGTACATCCCGCCGTAGTAGATCCCGGCGAACATGATGAACGCCGCGATCGGCTCCAGGCTGAAGGTGACCGGCAGCAACAAGGCTACCGTCAGGGCCGGGCCGATCCCCGGCAAGACCCCGACCATCGTCCCCAGCAGCACGCCGACCAACGCCCAGAGCAGGTTCTCCGGCGTCAGCGCGACCGCAAATCCGTCGAGCAGGTCTCCAAACGCGCCCACCTATTCCAGCCCTTCCAGCCACCCGGCCGGCAGGCGGAGATCGAGTCCTCGCGTGAAGACGACGTAGACGACCGCCGCTAGCGCGACCGCGATCACCGGGTCGCGGAGGAAGCGGCGGCTGCCCATCCCGAACGCCGCCCCCCAGAACAGCAGCGCGCTGGCGATCACGAACCCGGCCCGCTCGATCAGGAGCAGGTAGACCACCAACGCGGCGGCCAGGATCCCGATCGTTCCCCAGTCGGTCGGCAAGGTCGGGTCGGCGTCCTCCGAGTCCGCCGCCGCCGCCAACTCGCGCTCCCGCAGGACGACGATCGCCAGCCAGATCCCGCCCAGCACCAGCCCGGCGCCGACCAGGTACGGGATCACCCGCGGGCCGACCTTGGAGTAGGCCGGGGTGACCCGGATGTCGCGGGTTTGCCAGAGCATCACCGCGCCGAGTGCCACCACGCCGAGCGCCACCGCCAACCCGGCGATGCGCTCGGGGGTGAGTTTGGAACGGTCCAGGGGTTGCATTCGCGGGTGCCTCCGGGGGCCGCGTGAATCCCCCCAACCCCCCTTCCCCCCGGTCTCGAGGGGAAGGGGGGCTTACTGCCGCGTCTCCTTCGGCTCCCCCCTTTCCCCCTGGCCAGGGGGAAGGGGGGCTGGGGGGTTAGGGGGATTCTCCCCCAAGCTAGGTGATCCCGATCTCCGCCAGAATGCCCTCGATCCGGGCCTGCTCCTCGGCCAGGAAGGCGCCGAATTCGTCGCCGGCCAGGAAGTAGTCCTGCCAGCCGTACTTGGCCAGCACCGCGGCCCATGCCGGGGAGGCGTGCATCTCCTCCATCAGGGCCACGGCGCAGGCGCGCCGATCGTCCGGCAGGTTCGGCCCGGCCATCAGGCCGCGCCAGTTCGCCAGCACCACGTCCACGCCCTGCTCTTGGAGGGTCGGCGCGATCGGGGCCGTAGCGGGCGTCGCGGCGGGAGCGGCCGACGGGGTTCCCTGGACGCTCGGCGCGCCGGCGGAGATCGCCAGCGCCCGCAGGTCGCCGGCGGCGATCTGGTCCTGCCACTCGCCGATGCCGGAAACGCCCACCTCGACGTCGCCAGCCAGGATCGCGGCCAGGGCCTCGCCGCCGCCGGAGTAGCCGATGTAGTTGATCTGGGTCGGGTCGACGCCGACCGCTTGCGCGATCAGACCGACCAGGATGTGGTCGGTGCCGCCGGTCGAGCCTCCTCCCCAGACGAACCCGGCCGGGTCGGCTTTGAAGGCGTTGACGACGTCTTGGAAGGATTGGTACTCGGAATCGGCGGGAACGACGATCACCTCGTACTCGGCGATCAGACGGGCGATCGGGGTCACGTCGTCGAGCGTCGTTTCGGAGGCGTTGGCGCCGATCGCGCCGATCATCACCAACCCCATCATCATCAGGGTGTTGGGGTCGCCGGCGTTGTCGCTGGCCAGTTGGGCGAGGCCGATCGTGCCGCCGGCGCCCTCGACGTTGAAGACCTCGACGCTCTGCTCGACGAGACCGCCCTGGAGGACGCCCTGGACCTCGCGCGCGGTGGTGTCCCAGCCGCCGCCGGGGGCGGCCGGGGCCATGATCTGGAGCGTGCCGGACGGGTAATCGGCGCAGGCGTCGTCCTGGGCCGACACCCGCGCCACCGGGCCGCGGGCCAGCCCGATCGGCAACGCCGCCATCGCCAACAACAACGCGACCAGCGCCAACGTCGGTCGTCGCATCCGCATCCCGCATCCTCCTCGATGGCGGTTCGCCCCCGCGCCACCCCGGCGCGGGTCGCTCCCGGTTCGCCGTCCGCCCGAACCCCAGGACCGGCGCGCAGTGTAGCAAGGCCGCCGCCGCGCCGCACCGCGCCGGATGCGGGCGCCGCCGGTACAATGCCGCGCAGCGTCCCGTGCGCCGAATCGGGCCGCGGTCCCGGCCGGTTGAAAGGAATCCCCGCTCGATGGTCCACGCCCACAACGGAACCGCGCCCTACGATTTGCTCGTGATCGGCGCCGGCGGCGCCGGCAGCACCGCCGCCGGGGAGGCGATCGGCCGCGGCGCCCGGGTCGCGATGATCGAACGCTGGAAGGTGGGCGGCACCTGCCTCAACGTCGGCTGCGACCCGACCAAAACCCTGGTCCGCTCCGCCGAAGTCGCCCACCTCGCCCGCCACGCCGCGCGCTTCGGGATCGCCGTCCCGGAGGTGACGCCGGACTGGGCGGCCGTCAACGCCCGGGTCGCGCGGGTGATCGACACCATCCGCGGCGGCGACGGCGACCAGAACGTCCGCGATTCCGGCGTCGCGCTCTTTAAGGGGTCGGCCCGCTTCGTCTCGCCGCACGAAGTCGAGGTCAACGGCGAGATCCTCCGTGCGGAAAAGATCATCGTCGCCACCGGCGCCAGCACGGTCGTGCCGCCGATCGTCGGGTTGATGGAGACCGGCTTCATCACCAACGTCGAAGCGGTCGCCTTGCCCGAACCGCCGCGCTCGCTGGCGATCATCGGCGGCGGCGTGGTCGCGGTCGAGTTCGCCCAGATCTTTGCCCGCTTCGGCGTCGAGGTGACGATCCTCGGCTCGGCGCCGCATCTGCTGCCGGGCGAAGAAGACGAGTTAACCGCCGCCCTCCAGGCGGTGCTGGAGCGCGAAGGCGTCCGCGTCGAGACCGGTGGCCGGGGCACCAAGATCGAGCGGGTGCCCGGTGGCAAACGCCTGATCGGCGAGCGCGACGGCCAGACCATCACCTGCGTCGCCGAAGAGATTTTGCTCGCGGCCGGGCGCCGTCCGGCGGTCCACGGGTTGGGACTGGACCTGGCCGGGGTCGCGTTCGACGACAAGGGCATCGTCGTCGACGCCGGGCTGCGCACCTCCCAACCCCACATCTGGGCGATCGGCGACGTGGTCGCCCACGGCTACCCGTTTACCCACGTCGCCGACTACCAGGCCCGGATCGCCGAACACAACGCGCTCGGCGGCGCGCCGACCCGCCACGTCGACTACGCCGCCGTGCCGTGGGCGGTCTTCACCGACCCGGAGTTGGCCCGCGTCGGCCTGACCGAGCGTCAGGCGCGGGAGGCGGGCTTCGACGTCCGGTGCGCCACGGTGCGGATCCGGGATCTGGCCCGCGCGATCACGGCCGGGGAAACCGACGGCCTGGTCAAACTCGTTAGCGACTGCGCCTCCGGTCGCCTCCTCGGCGGGCACATCCTGGCCGCGCGGGGCGGGGAACTGCTGGGCGAGGTCGCGCTGGCGGTCCGTCTGGGATTGCCAGCGGCGGCGCTGGCTGAGACGATGCACGCCTACCCGACGCTGTCGGAGGCGGTCTTCTGGGCCGCCTTCGAGTTGGCCAAACCCGACGACGCGGCGATGGCGGCGATGCGCGGTCACCAGGCCGCGTTCGCCGACGTGCCGGACGATTTGTAGCGCTCGATTGGGTGTCATTCCGAACGAAGCGAGGAATCTCCCTCTCCTTCGGTACCGACGAGATTGCTCGCTTCGTTCGGAATGACCAGGAACAAGGGGGGACTAGCGACCGTGAAGATCACTCACCTGCGATTGCGCGAACTCTCCGGCACCCTCGTCCACGAGGGCCCCTTCTGGGAGGAGCGGCTGATCCGCCCGGTCGACATCTACCCGGAGCACAAGGCCGAACGCGAGGAATGGTGGATGCCGCACCGGACCGGCGACAATCGGTCCGAGGTCCACGCGATCTTCTTGGAGATCGAGACCGACGAGGGCGTGACCGGCCTCGCCGGTCCCGTCTCCCGCGACGTCGCCTACATCGTCGACCAGCAGTTCCGCCGCCTGCTCGACGGCCAGGACCCGATCGCGACCGAGCGGATCTGGGACAAGCTGTACCGCTCCGCCGTCCACGGCCGCAAAGGCCCGACGATGATGGCGATCAGCGCGATTGACTGCGCGCTCTGGGACCTGCGCGGCAAGTGGGCGAATACCAGCGTCCACCGCCTGCTCGGCGGTCCGGTTCGGGACGCGATCCCCGCCTACGGCAGCGCCCTCGGCTACTCCCTGGAACCGGCCAAGGTCCGCGAGCGGGCCAAGGCGATCGCCGCCGAAGGGTTTCGGGCCACCAAATGGTTCCCCCGCCACGGCCCGACCGACGGCCGCGAGGGGATCGAAAAAAACGTCGAGCTGATGGAGACCCTGCGCGACGCGGTCGGGCCGGACGTCGACGTGATGCTCGACGCCTGGATGAGCTGGGACGTCCCCTACACGCTGCGGATCGCCGACCGGATCGTCGACCTCGACCCGCTCTGGATCGAGGAGCCGGTGATGCCGGACAAGATCGAGTCCTGCGCCGAGATCCACGAGCGATCCCCGGTCGCCACCGCCACCGGCGAGCACGAGTACACCCGCTGGGGGATCAAGGAATTGCTCGACGCCAACGCGGCCGACTTCCTCCAGCCCGACACCTACTGGGCCGGCGGGATCACCGAGATGGTCAAGATCTGCGCCCTCGCCTCCGCCTACGACGTGCCGGTGATCCCGCATGGGCACTCAGTCCCCGCCAACGCCCAACTGGCGGCGACCTTGCCCCCGACCGCCAGCCCGATGCTGGAATACCTGATCAAGTGGAACGAGCTGCTCCAGTTCTTCTTCAAGAACCCGGTCAAACCCGTCAACGGCATCATCACGATCCCGACCGGTCCCGGGATGGGCGTCGAGATCGACGACACCAAGATCGAGTCCGAGACCGAGCTGACCTGGGGCGACCACGCGCCCCTAAAAGCGATCGAGGTCCCCGAACACGTCGCCGATTCTGGTACCGTGTAGACAGCGTTCGGACCGCCCGATCACCCCGGAGGAACCGCCATGCGCGCCAACCACGTCAAACGCCGCCTCGCCGCGGGCGAGCCATCGATCGGCACCTGGCTGTCCTTGCCCAGCCCGGAAGCGGCCGAGTACGCGGCCGGGATCGGGTTCGACTGGTTGACCGTCGACGCCGAGCACAACCCGACCGACATCAACACCCTGGCCCGGATGTTCGTCGCGATGGCGGCGTCGAACACCGCGCCGATGGTCCGCATCCCCTGGAACAGCCCGGAGCATTTCAAACGCGCCCTCGACGCCGGGGCCTGGGGGATTGTGGTGCCGATGGTCAACAGCCGCGAGGAAGCGGAGCGGGCCGTCCAGGCCGCGCGCTACTTCCCGCAGGGCAACCGCAGCGTCGGCGGCGGGCGCCATGCCCTTTCCTTCGGCACGGTCGGCGAGGAGTACTTCCGCCGCGCCAACGACGAGATCCTGCTCGTGCTCCAGATCGAGCACGCCGACGGCGTCGAGCACGCCGACGAGATCCTGAGCGTGCCGGGCGTGGACGCCTGCTTCATCGGCCCGAACGACATGGCGGCCTCGATGGGTCTCGGCCTCGGCGTGCCGCTGGAAAGCGACGAGCCGCGCCTGGTCGAGGCCATCCTCCACGTCCGCGACACCTGCCGCCGCCACGGCGTGGCCCCCGGCATCCACTGCTCCGACGCCGCCGGGGTCAACTTCCGCCTCGGCCAAGGCTTCCGCTTCTGCGCCATGGCCAGCGAACTCCGCTACATGATGGCCGGTCTCAAGAACGACCTCGCCACGCTCGACTGGCAGGGGGCGGGCGCCCAGATGGCGACGGAACCGGCCGTTGCCGGGGCGGTGGTGCGGTACTAGCGCGGGGGATGCGGTGGCTCCGGTCCCGCCGTTGAACCGCCGGGCTACGCCGACGAAGCCGCTTCGAGACAAAGCGCAAGAAGCCCCCCTCTCCCGAAGCGCGGGCGAGGGGGGTTGGGGGGTGAGGGAGTTCCCACCCCGTTCCAACCACCACACCGGAGGACCATCCGTGAAGCTGCTCCTGGCCTCGGCCGAAGGCGAGGCATTCTTCGGCTTGCTCGACGATGCCAACATCCCGGGCTTGGAGATCGTCCGCGCCAAGGACCAAGCCGAGGCTCTCGATCTCGCCGCCGACGCCGAGGTCTATTACGGGATGCCGTCGGCCGAGATCGTCGCCGCCGCGCCGAATTTGCGTTGGATCCAATCCTCCAGCGCCGGGGTCGAGTACATCGCCAAGATCCCCGCGATCATCGCCAGCGACGTGGTCGTCACCAACACCCGCGGCGCCCACGGGCCTTCGATCGGGGAGCACGTCTTTGCCCTCCTGCTGGCGATGACGCGCGCCCTGCCGACCTGCCTGGACCAGCAGCGCGCCCGCCTTTGGGACCGCAAGCAGCTCTACCGCACCTGCCGCGAGATCCGGGGCATGACGATGGGCATCCTCGGTTTCGGCGCCCTTGGCCGCGGCATCGCCCAGCGGGCGCTCGGCTTCGAGATGACCCTGCTCGCGGTCGACGCCCAGGCCGTGGACGGCGCGCCGTTTCTGGACGAGGTGTGGCCGTCCGGCCGCCTCCCGGACCTGCTCGAACGATCCGATGTCGTGGTCGTTTCGGCGCCGTTGACCGCCGAGACGACCCACCTCCTGGACGCGGCGGCGCTGGCCCGGATGCGCCCGGACTCCTACCTGATCGTGGTCTCCCGCGGCGGCATCGTGGTCGAAGACGCGCTAGCCGAGGCGTTGACCAACAACCGCCTGGCCGGCGCCGCGTTGGACGTCACCGAGGCCGAACCGCTCCCGGCCGACAGCCCGCTCTGGGACGCCCCCAACCTGCTGATCACCCCGCACACCGCCGGCGCCTCCGCCGCCAAGGAGCGCCGCTGCGTCGAGATCCTGCGTGACAACCTGGAGCGCTACGTCGCCGGCGACCCGCTGCTGAACGTGGTCGACAAGCGCCTGGGCTACTGACACTCGGTCGCCCCGGAGTCAGGCGCGGTGCTACCATCGTGGCATGGGCAACGCCGATGCCACACCGGATCGGGAGCAAGACGATGGTCGCGACCAAAGTGGTGACCGCCGCGGAGTTGTCGACGATGCTCGACGACGGTTTCCGCTACGACCTGATTCGGGGAGAACTGATCCGGATGATGCCGACGGGCTTCGAACATCTCGTCGTCATCGGCAACGCCAACTGGCACTTGTTGAGCCACGTGCGGGCAAACGATCTCGGCATCGTCGGCGGCGAAGGCGGGTTTCGGCTCGAACGGGAGCCAGACACCGTCCTCGGCCCCGATGTGGTGTTCGTGCGGAAGGATCGCGTGCCCCCCCGAGACCAGTGGCAAGGCTTCGCCGAGGTGGTACCGGACCTGGTGATGGAGGTCTATTCGCCCTCCGACCGGGCGGGTCAGTTCGAGCGCAAGATCGCGATGTATGTCAAGGTCGGCGTTCCGATCGTTTGGGCGGTTTACCCCAGCAAGCGCACCGTGCGGCTCCACCGGCCGGACGGGAGCGTGACCGAACTCTCCGAACACGATTGGCTCGACGGCGAGGACGTGCTGCCCGGATTCCGCCTCAAGGTCGCGGAGCTCTTCGGGTGACGGCACCGTCCGAGGAGTTCCGGTGCGAGTTCGCTGATCGCGAGGACCTGATCGCCTACCTGAAGGCGCAGTTCCCCGAGGCCGCCGCCCGCGACGACCGCGTCTCGCCGATCCGCGGCGGGCGCCGGGCCGCCGACGCGGCGATGAAACGGCTCGACCCAGTCGATTACGCGGCGTCGCGCAACTATCTCTCGGGGACCGTGACGCGCCTGTCGCCGTACCTCCGCTACGGCGTCGTCGGGATGGCCGAGCTGCGGGACGCGATCCTCCACCGGGCCGGCCGCAAGGGCGTGGCGACCAAGCTCCTCAACGAACTCGGCTGGCGCGACTACTTCCAGCGCCGCTACGCCCAGATCGGCAACGGCGTCTGGCAGGATCAAGGGCGGCTCGGAACCGGATACGCCCCGGACGAGTACGGGGAGGAACTGCCCGAGGACATCGCCACGGGCACCACCGGCCTCGCCTGCATAGACGCCTTCTCGGTCCAACTGCGGACGATCGGCTACCTCCACAACCACGCCCGGCTGTGGCTGGCCGCTTACCTGGTTCACTGGCGCCGCGTCCGCTGGCAAACCGGCGCCCGCTGGTTCCTCGGCCACCTCCTGGATGGCGATCCGGCCTCGAACAACCTGAACTGGCAATGGGTCGCCGGGGCGCTCGGCCACCGGCCGTACGTCTTTACCCGCGAGAACCTGGAGCAGTACATCGAAGGCGCCTACTGCGCCGGGTGCCCGCTTTACGGCCGCTGCCCGTTCGAGGGCAGCCACGCCGACCACGCCGCCCGGCTGTTCCGCCCCGAACCCGGTCTCCCCACGGGCGGCGCGCGATGACGGGCGACGGGTTGCTCCGACCCGTGGTCTGGGTCCACGGCGACTGCCTCGATCCCGGCGGTCCCGCGCTCGCCGTCCACCCGGGCGCCCCCGCGCTCTGGGTCTGGGACGACGCGCTGCTGGAGCACTGGGGCATCGGCCTGAAGCGGATCGTCTTCATCACCGAGTGCCTGCTGGAGTTGCCGGTGGCGATCCGCCGGGGGGTGGTGCCGACCGGGGTGATCGCGTTCGCCCGCGAGCACGGCGCCGACCACGTGGTGACGACGGACAGCCCCAGTCCCCGCTTCCGCGCCATCGTCGCGGCGGTCGAAACCGAGTTTCCCGTCGTCGTGCTGCCGGTGCCGCCTTTCTTGCCCTACGCGGGGCCGATCGATTTGTCTCGCTTCGGCGCCTACTGGGACGTTGCCAAGCGCCACGTGTTCGGTCAGCCGCCGCTGTTCTAGGGTGTCGGCATCGACCGGCACGGAATCTGCAACAGGGCTTGACAATTGGGCACCATGTCCGTACACTTGTTCTAGAGCGAACGAACGTTCGGATCGCCGCTCCCCCGCCGCCCTGCTTCCCCGCTTCCCCGCTCGACCACGATGCCGGCGCCCTGGCGCCGGTCGGCGACGACGCCGGTCGTTGCCGCTTTGGGCCTCGCGCCCGCGGAGGAGTTGGACATGGAATCGGTTTTGGTTTCGGCGCTGATCGGCTGCTTCTTGCTCGTCCTGGTTCCAGCGGCGCTGCTGCCGTTCCTGCTCGCCGACGAGTCGGACGCGGTTCCGGCCCCGGCGCCTCGCGCGTTGGCGCCCGTGGTCGCGCGGGACGCGGCGCACGGCGCCGAGACGCTCGCGGCGTAGGGCCGGCCGGGTTAGGCGGTCGTCGGTCAGGCGGTGGCGGTCTCGCCGACCACGTCGGCCAGCGTCAGGTAGCCGCCCCCGTAGAGCTTGTTGACCTGGGGCGAGAACGTCAGCGAGCCGGACAGAATCGCCCGCGGTCCCCCGTCGGCCACCACCCCGCCGTTGCCCAGCAGCACGACCCGGGTGGCGATCTGGGCCACCAGCTCCACGTCGTGGGTCGCCATCAAGATCGTTGCCCCGGCCCGCCGCAACGCATCCAACAACGCGCCCAACTCCCGCTTCCGGGCGTAGTCCATTCCCCGCGTCGGCTCGTCCAGCAGCAGGACCCGCGGCGCACCGACCAGCACCGCCGCCAAGGCCGCCCGTTCCCGCTCGCCGCCGCTCAGGTCGCGCGGGTTGCGGTCGGCGGCCCGGCCGAGACCGAGTTGGCGCAAGACCTCCTCCGGATCGCGGCCCTTCCCTCCGTGGTGCTTGAGGGTGAAGGCCAACTCCTCGCGCAGCGTCTGGGCGAACAGCAGGGTGCCCGGTTGCTGCGGCAGGTAGCCGATGTCCCGCGCCAGATCGGCCGGGTGGAGCCGCGCGGTGTCGCGGCCGAGCACCGAGATCCGGCCGCCGTCGGGGCGGTGGAACCCCATCACCGCCCGCAACAGCGTCGTCTTGCCCGACCCGTTGCGCCCCATCAACGCCACCAACTCGCCGGGGCGCGCTTCGAGTTCCAACGCGCGCAAGACCGGGCGGCGGCCGTACCCGGCCGTGACCCGGCGCAGCACCACCGTCGGCGCGCCGCCCGGCGGCGATGGGTCGGTCGGCGGCGGCGGCAACACACGGGGGTCGGCACGGACGACGGCGCGTCCCTCGTTGATAGTCAGGGGTAGCGGGTTCCAACCGAGGCGGCGTCCGAGCGCGGCCAGCGGTGGCAGCGCGTCCACGTGCATCTCCGCCATGATCGCGCGCGGAAAGCCGTCCAGCGCCGGGGCATCGGCGGAGAGGACCCGCAGCCGGTCGGCGTGGGCGACCACCCGTTCCAGCCGGTGCTCGGCCAGCACCACCGTCAACCCGAGGTCCTCGTTGAGGCGGGTCAACGCCGCCAGGACGTCCTCGGCCCCCCACGGGTCGAGCTGGCTGGTCGGCTCGTCCAGGACCAGGATCGCGGGCTGGACCGCGAGCGCGGCGGCGACCGCGACCCGCTGCCGTTCCCCCCCGGAGAGCGTGGCCGGGTCGCGGTCCCGCAGCGGAGCAATCCCGAGCAGGTCGAGCATCTCCTCGACCCGTTGCCGCATCGTCGGCGCCGGCACCCCCCGCTGCTCCAGGCCGAAGGCGATCTCGTCCTCGACCCGCCCGGTCACCAACTGGGCCTCCGGGTCCTGGAACACGAAACCGACCCGGTGCCCGAGGTCGTGGGTGGCCCGGGTCCGCGTGTCGTCCCCCCCGACGGCAACGCGGCCCCCGAACCGCCCCCCCGAGAAGTGCGGCACCAACCCGTTCAAACAGCGCAGGAGGGTGGATTTGCCGCTGCCGGACGGCCCCGCGACGACGACGAACGCGCCCTCGGCGACCGCCCAGTCGACGCGGCGCAGGACCGGGTCGGGGCGATCCGGGTACCGATAGGTCACGCCATCGAGGGAGAATGCTCCCGGCGGCGCGGTCGCGGTCATCGGTCGGAACCCGCCGGCGGCGCCAGAAGCACGGGCGCCAACAGCAGGAGCAGCCCGGCCAGCAGCGGCAGCGACGTCTGCGGCACGGTCAGCGCCGGGTAGGGTTCCCAAGCGACCGCGCCCGGGTCGGTTGCGCGCACCCTCAGCAGCGCCAGCGCGGTGGCGACCGAGGCGAGCGCCAGCGCCGTGTCGCGCTTCGACCATTGCGCTTCCCGGTAGCGCGTGCGGCGGAAGGCCGCGCGGCCGCGCCGATCGCGGGCGGCCACGCCGACCAGCCCAACCCCGCCGCCGATGGCCAACAACCCCGCTGTCGCTTGACCGGTGATCGCCGCAAAGACCCCGGAGACGGTCGCCGCCAACCCGAACGCGGCCACCGGTCCGCGCCACCGCCAGCGGGCGGCGGGACCGGCCCCGAGGGTGGCGCCGAATCCGCGGGCCTCCAACGCCTCGGCCGTGGTGACCGCCCGTTCGAGACCGCCGGTTAGCAGCGGCACCAGCAGGGGGACCAGGTCCCGCGCGCCCCGCGGCCGATGCCCGCGCGCGGCCTGGGCTTCGCGGATCTCGCGCAGCGCGGTGGCGGTTTGGGGCGCGAACGCGACCGCCACCGACCCCGCCACCGCCACCGGCGCCAGCCGCGCGGGCACCAGCCGCAGCAGCGACGCCAGGTCGAGCACAACGCTCAACGTGGTGCCGACCAGCACCAGGATGACCAGGGCCACGCCGCTCAGGACGCCGTAGGCCACCGCGTTCAGCGTCAGCGCCCCGCCGACGATCGGCCACCGGTCCGGCAGCCGCGCCAGTTCCCGGTCGCCGACGTGGACGGTCAGGGCGTTGAAGACCACGCCGACCGCCGCGAAGAGCATCGCCAATCGCACCAGACCGGCCCCGGAGACGACCCCCGCCGCCGCCGGCACCCACGCCGCTCGCACCGCGACCACCGCCAGCAGCGTCGCCGTGAGCGCGAACGGGTTGCGCCCCAGCAGCGGCACCAGGCTGGCCGCCATCCCCCACAGCAACCAGGCGCGCGGGTCGAGGCTGGACCTGGCGTCGCTCACGCCGCCTCCTCCACGCCCGTGCCGCGCGCCCGCCGGTTCCGGGCGACGACCGCACCAAGCACACCGGCCATCGCCGCCAGCACCGCCCCGGTGGCGACGTAGGCGAGCATCCCCTGCCGGTCGCCGTCGTCCTCTCGATCCCGCACGTACCCCGCGGGAACCTCCTCCCGCACCGCCGGCGTCGGCAACGAACCTCCGGCGCCCGCCCCGCCGTTGGCGGGCACCCCCGCCAGACGCGCCACGTCGGCGAGGGTCAAGGGCGGCAGTCCCGGATCGCCGCCGGTCCACGACCAGCAATCAATGTCGCCGTCGCGCACCCGGGTGGCGCTGCCGCCGAGCGAAAGAAAACGCCAGTCCCCGGCGCCGGGGGCGCTCTGGCGCAGGTACTGCCAAAACGGGGCGTTCGCGCCCGCGCCCTGGCACACCCGCTGCCGGCACTCGTTGACGCCGCAGCCTTCCCCGGCCACGGAGCAGACGCCTTCCCCGAGGGCGCCGAACCCGACGGTCACCAACGGGATTCCGCTCCGCCGCAGCAGTTCGATCCCGGAGATGGACGGTTCGGAGAACGCGACGTAGGCGTAGACCACTCGCCCGTCCCCGTGCCGGACCACCAGCCCGGCCCGGTTCCAGGAATCGTCCTCGGCCGCGGTCGGCGGGGCCAGCCAGGCCAGCACGACCAGGGCAACTCCGAGGAGGGCGCGGATCATCGCGGCCCCTTCACCATGACGACCTCGCGCATCACGATGCCCGTTCCCGACGGCACGTTATGCCGCCCATCGCGCCACCGGCGTCGCCGGCGCATCGCCCGCGCCGCTCCGGATCGGCAACGCCGCGCCCGCCAACGCCGGGATCGCCTGGACCGTGGCGAACAGGTTGTCGTCCGGCTGATCGTCGGTGTAGCGGAAGGCGCCGGACGGGTTCTGGAACGCCGCCAGCGCGCCGGCGGCGCCGCGCCAATCCTCCCCGGCGGCGATAATCGCCTGCACCGCGACGGCGGTGGAGTTCGCGTCGGCCACCAACGGCGCGATCGGTTGGTAGGCGAACCCGCCGCCCGGCGCCTGGGCGGAACGCAGGAAACCGAGGCCCGCCGCCACCATCGGATCGCCGCCGCGACCGGCGGCGACCAGCGCCTGGATCGCCAGGGCGGTGGTGTTGGTGTCCCCCGCGCCGGGAGCGGTGTCGCCGGAAAACGCCCACGACCCGTCCGCCCCTTGGACCGGACCCAGCGCGTCGAGCACGGCCGGAGGTACCGCTTTGCCGGACCCGGCCAGCGCCAACACCACCAGCGCGTGGTCGAACACGCCGCTGCCGACGATCCCGGGCACGCCGCTCGGGGTGGCGAGGTCCGCCGGGTCGACGGTCATCGCGCCCGGATCGAGATCGGCGCCCGGCCCGATCGCCTGCGCGGCCAAGGCCAGCTTCGCGGCCTGACCGATCCCCTGGCTGCCGTAGGCGTCCCCGGACGACGCCAAATACGTCGCCGCGCGTTCGAGGCTCTGGGCGACATCCAATCCCGCGTTCCGGGCCACCGCCAACGCGATCACGGCGTCGACGGTCGCCCCGGGATCGCTTTCGCCCGCGAAGGCGACGAACCCGCCGTCGGCGAGCTGCTGCCCTTGGAGCCACGCCGCGGCGCGTTCGAGCGCCGATCTGGTCGTGGGGGTTGCGTCTTGGCGGGCGGCCGCGGTTCGCGCCGTCGAAGCGCCGCCTAGGATGACCCCCAGCACCAGGCAAACGGCGAGTGCCGCCACGGCGGGCGAGCGTTGTCCACGAGCCATCGGTCTCCCCTTCTCCTCCCCCGGCCGACGGCGGGGGCGTTGCGATGACACCTCGGCGGGCAACAAAAAACCCGCTCTCGCGAGCGGGCAAAACCAACCGATGGTGATTCCTGGAACCCCATCCCCCCGACCACTCAGGTCGGCGCACGGGCCGGCATCGGTCGTCCTCCCCTTTCGCGCGAAGGGCGTCGGACGCGGCCGGGGCGGGTGACCTGGCTCCGCCGCCGCGGGTTTCCCCGGGTCGACGTTACAGTTGCGGGACAGCGCCGGTTTCGCACCGGCTTCCCCCTGTGGACCCGCGTCCTACCGGACGCGGGCACCCCCTGCCGCTTGAACGCTGGGCTGTTAAGGCGCCGGAACGACCCGCCCCGACCGCCGGAGTGTGGCAGGCGAGCCGGCCGCTGTCAATCGCCGGAGGCGGTCGCCCGGTGGCGCGGATCGGTCGTCGGGTGCTATAAGCGTTCCTGGCCGAGGCGAGGCGGCACGCCGGGTGAAGGGAAGCGCGTGGACGTCCTGCGGAGTCTGGAGCTGGGCGTCGTCGCGGCGGTGGCAGCCGTGCTGGGGTCGATGCTCGGGTTGGGCGGCGGCGTGTTCCTGGTTCCCATCTTTACCTTGTTCTTCGGGGTGGATCAGAAGCTGGCGATCGGGGCCAGCGCGGTGGCGGTCGTTACCAACTCGGTCGTCGGATCCTCCGTCCACCTGCGGAGCCGGTTCACCAACCTGCGCCTGGCGATGCTGCTCCAGGTCACCACGGCGTCCGGGGCGGTCGTCGGCGCCCTGATCGCGGTCTGGGCCGACCCGCGGGCGATCAACGCGGTGTTCGGGATCGCCCTCGTCTACGCCGCCGCCTCGATGGCCGTGCGGCGGCGGGCGAACGCGGCGGACGCGGCGGCGCCGGACCCCCACCGGTTGGGCGCCGCCTTCGACGACCCGGCGACCCGCCAAACCGTCCGCTACGTCCCACGCCGGGTGCCGCTGGGGCTGGGGATCAGCGGCCTGGCCGGCACCCTCTCGGGGATGTTGGGGATCGGCGGCGGCGTAATCCTGGTGCCGGCGATGAACCTGCTGATGGGGATCCCGGTCAAAGCGGCGGCCGGCACCTCGTCGTTCATGGTCGGGATCACCGCGGTCGCGACCGCGTTCGTCTTCTACGCCGAAGGCAAGATCGACGCGACGGTGGTCGTGCCGGCGATGGTCGGCGTCTTCCTCGGCGGCCAGTACGGCTCCCGCCTCACCCGCCGCGTCCAAACCCAGAACCTGGTCGTGGTCTTCGTCCTGATCCTGCTTTACCTGGGCGTCTCCCTGCTGCTAAAGGCGGTCGGGATCACGCTGCCGGGACAGCGCTGATGGCCGCGCCACCGCCGCTCGCGTCGCCCCCGAGCGACGATCTCGGCCCGGTCTACGCGCTCGCGATGCGCGTGCTGAGCATCGGATTCCGTTCCAGCGCCGCCGTGCTCACGGTCGCCCTCGCGCTGGCGCTGGCCAAGCAGGAGCCGCTCAACCACCGCGCCGACGCCTTCGCCGAGGTCGTCCCGGCCATCCTCGACGGCAAGGCGGCCGGGTTGATCGACCTCGCGATCCTGCTGATGCTGGCGACCCCCGTCGCCACCACCCTCGGCGTCGCGGTGGCCTTCGCCCGCGCCGG
This sequence comes from uncultured Thermomicrobiales bacterium, assembly GCA_902806325.1. Lineage (GTDB taxonomy): Bacteria > Chloroflexota > Chloroflexia > Thermomicrobiales > UBA6265 > CADCWE01. The sequence continues at coordinate 16,086 of CADCWE010000234.1, forward strand.
CGACCGCCGCTACGCCGCGCTGACGTTGGCGGTGCTGGCGATCCTGGCCGTCAGCGCGTCGCTGGCCTTGTTCGGCGGCGATTGACCGTCGCGCGTCGTCCGTCGGATCTGCGAAACCGAGGAACCCGATGACCGCATCCCACGCCACCACCCGCCCGATCGGCATCGTCGTCGCCATGGAAGCCGAACTCCGGCACCTGCTCGAAGCGGTGCCGGAACGGACGACGACCGAGGACGGCATCTGGCACGACCACCACCTGACGGTATCCGGTCGGCCCGTGGTCGCGGTCTGCTCCGGGATGGGGACGGTCAACGCCTCGGCGGCGACCGAGCGGCTCGTCAACGCCCACGGTCCGCGGGCGGTCCTTAACTTCGGCTGCTCCGGCGCCCACCGGCGGGATGTCTTGCCCGGCGACGTGGTGATCGGCGCGGCGATGGTCCACCACGGCAAGTACCACGTCCTGCCGTCGGGCGAGGAGCACTACACCGGCGTCGGCTACGACGTCGGCGGCGAAGCGATGGCCCCCGCCGCGCTGCCCGCCGATCCGGCGCTGCTCGCCCTGGTCCAGGAGGCCGCCGCCGGATGGTCTCCGGAGCCGTGGCCGCCCGCGCTCTGGCCCCTCGGCGTGCCCGAACGGGCGCCGCGCGTCCACACCGGCGTGGTCGCCTCGGCCGACATCTGGACCCAGGCCCACAACCTGCTCGACCGCCTCCACGAGCGCCACGGTTCGCTCTGCGAGGAGATGGAAGCCGCCGCCATCGGCCAGATCTGCGCCCGCCACGGCGTCCCGTTCCTGCCGATCAAGGACATCTCCAACAACGAGTTCCACGCCGCGACCGACATCGTCGGCGGCTTCGGGGACTTTCCCACCGCCGAGGTCGGCAAACGGGCCGCCGCGCTGGTGTTGCGCCTGCTGGACCGGCTGGATTAGGACGGAGCCGCGCCGGCGGCGTTTTCCGCGTTGTCCGCGCCTTCCGGGTCGGCCGCAACGGCACGACCGCGCTTGGGTTGCTTCTTCGGCGGCTTTTGCGGCTCGTCCCCGTAGTCCAACGGGCGGATCACCATCCGCCCGCCCGGCGGGTCGATCGCCAGCACCACGTCCGGGTGGTTGGGCAGCAGCACGTCCGCGCCGCCGCCAGGGGGGGAGATCACGAACACGTCGTTGGCGCCCGTCTCCATCAAGTCGGTCACGATCCCGATCGTGGCTCCGGCCTCATCGTAGGCGGTCAATCCCATCAACTGGTAAAGAAAATACTCGCCGGGTTCCGGGGGCCGGACGTCGGTTCCGGCGACCCGGAGCGTCTGCCCGACGAAGGTCCGTGCGTCCTCCGGGTTGGCGACGAACTGGAGCGTCAGCAGGGCCATCCCGGCGTGGAAGCGGACGCCCATCACCCGGCGGGGACGAGGTTCGTCGCCGACCCAGATCCGTTTCAGATCGAGCAGCCGGTCCGGGTCGTCGGTGGACAGGCGAACCTTGAGTTCGCCAGCGACGCCGAACACGCCGACGATGGTGCCGACCGCGAGGCGGACGTCTTCGAGCGGCGTCGCGGGGTCGGGACCGGGGGTATCGAGGAGGGTGGGAACCTTCGGGATGCGCTTCTCGCGCGGCGTGCCGCGCGGCGGACGCGCCTTAAGGCCCCGCAATTTTGGCGCGGCCGGCGCGGAGACCGCCTCAGCCGCCGGCTCGCTGGCGGAGGCTTCGCCCGCGATCAACTCTCCGGCGAACGTCGGACTTGGGGGTGCGGTCGTGGCTGCGGTTCGGGATGGGCGG
>CADCWE010000235.1:0-35945 GCA_902806325.1 uncultured Thermomicrobiales bacterium
GCGCGGGTCGTCCTCGGGGATCCCGGCCTCGACCTTGCCCACCAGGTCGGCGCCGACGTCGGCGGCCTTGGTGTAGATCCCGCCGCCGAGCTGGGCGAACAAGGCCACGAACGACGCGCCAAAGGCGAAACCGACGATCCAGAACGGGGTCTCGGCGACCCGCCCGAACTCGCCGGTATCGGCCAGCCCGTAGACCACCCAGAAGACGCCGAACACCCCAAGCATGCCCAGTGCGACGACCAGGAAGCCGGAGACCGCGCCGCCGCGCAGGGCGACCACCAGGGCTTCGCCGACGCTGCGCTGGGCCGCGGCGGCGGTGCGCACGTTGGAGCGCACCGCGACGTACATGCCGATGAAACCGGAAACGCCCGAGAGGGCGGCGCCAAACAGGAACGCAACGGCGGTGATGCTGCCCCGAGCGATCTCGTGCTCGTTCTCAAAGATGGCGACCAGGATCCCGATCACGACCGCGACGATCACCGACAGCGCCGCGATGGTGCGGTATTGCCGGTTCATGTAGGCGATAGCGCCCGAGAATATCCGTCCGGCGATGTCCTGCATCCCGGCGGTGCCCTGATCCCGATTCAGGACGTCGCGCGCCAACCAGCCGGAAAAGGCGATCGAGATCAGCCCAAATACGATCACCGGCAACGCGTAGAGTGCCCGCTCGTCCAATTCCCCCTCCTCGAACCCGCTGATCCCGGGCGACCCGGAATCTCCGCCGCGCGGCCAACCCCGTTGGTCGGCCACCACCCGGCGGCCCCCCGCCGTTCAAACGCACCTGTTTGGGTAATTTGCACAGAAAGACGCGCGGCCAGGCGTCGGCCTCGACCACGCGCGGGTAAGAAGTGTACACCACGTCGGCGGGCTGGGGGCTGGGGGCTAGGGTCGGCAATCGCCCCAACTGAGGTTTCGGGATTCGCATTGTCATGCCGCGGCGAGGGCGCAGGGCCGTGGGCCCCTGCCACCGCCCCGTCACCGAGCCCCCAGACCCGGCGCGTCAGCGCGACGGCGCCACCGCCGGACCCGCGCCGCGCCCGCCGCGGAGGCGGCCAAAGAAGCGCTGGATCTCGCCGTTTTCCCACGCCACAAGGAGTTGGCTGGCGTTAAAGATGGACGAGTAGGTGCCGGAGACGACGCCGATCAGGAGGGCGAGGACGAACTCGCGGGTGGTGGAACCGCCGAACAGATAGAGGGCGAGCAGGGTGAGGACCACCGTGACCGACGTGTTGAGGGAGCGGACGATGGTTTGGGCGAGGCTGTAGTTGACCACGCCCTCGAAGGTCGGCGCGGCGCGGCGGGCGAGGTTCTCCCGCACCCGGTCGAAGACGACGATGGTGTCGTGGACGGAGAAGCCGATCACGGTTAAGAGCGCGGTGACGAAGAGGGCGTCGACCTCGACATCGGCGACCTCCCCCAGGATCGAGAATACGCCGAGCACCACCAGGACGTCGTGCAGCATGGCGATGATGGCGCAGATGCCGTAGAGGATCGGGTTCTGAGTGTTGCGGAAGGCGTAGGCGATGTAGAGCAGGATCCCGACCGAGGCGACGGCCACCGCCAGGATGGCGCGGTTGCGGATCTCGGCCCCGACGGCGGCGCCGACGCTGGAGAGTTGATTCTCGGTGTACGGTCCGAACCGCTCGGCGATCGCCGCCCCGAGGGCGTCTTTCTCGGGCGATCCTTGCTGCAGCTCGCGGGTCCGGATCTGGACGATGTGCTCGTCCTCGTCGCCGGTCGGCTGGGCGCGGGCGTTCGCGTAGCCGTTCTCGTCGAGCAGCGCGACGATCGCTTCGGTGTCCACTTCGCGCTCGAACTTGACCTCCCAGAGCGTGCCGCCGGTGAAGTCGATCCCCGGCTTGAGACCGAACAAGACCAACGAGACGACACCCGGGATGATCACGATCAAGGAGATGGTGAACCAGAGATAGCGGCGGCCGGTGAGTGCGTCCATGTCGGTAAGTGTCCTCCGGCCCACGGTTGGGTCGCTTGAAAGCCCGTCGGTTGTCGACCGTCGCACCGGTTTGGGGGATCATTCCGAGCGAAGCGAAGAATCTCGTTCGTCGCCGTTTAGCAACGAGAACGCTGCCGGCGGGCAGGAGATGCTTCGCTGCGCTCGGCATGGCGGGATGGGGACCGGTCCGTCTCGGTCCTCAGTCCTCAGCCCTCAATCGGCCGCCCCCAGCGCCGCCGCCTCGTCGCGTTCAACGCCGAACCACCACGAGGAGCGGCCGATCCCGGCGTCGATCAGGAGGCGCAGGAACGTGCGGGTGACGGTGATGGCGGTGAACATGCTGACCGCGACGCCAACAAACAGCGTCAGGGCGAAGCCGGTGATGATGCTGGCGCCGGTGTAATTGCCGAACCAGTAGAGGATCGCCGAGGTGATCATGGTCGAGATGTTGGAGTCGCGGATCGAGGGCCAGGCGTGGTCGAACCCGGCCTCAATCGAACCCGAAAGGGAGCGGCCGGTGCGCAACTCTTCCCGCAGGCGGGCAAAAATCAGCACGTTGGCATCGACCGCCATCCCGATCGAGAGGATAAAGCCGGCGATGCCGGCCAGGGTCAGGGTGACCGGGATCAGTTTGAACAGGGCGAAGGTGATCGCGGTGTAGATGACCAGCGCAACCACGGACAGGATCCCCGGCAGGCGGTAGTAGAGGATCATGAACAGGGCGACGACGCTGAGGCCGATGATCCCGGCAATGATCGAGCGATCGATCGAGTCCTGACCCAGGCTGGGGCCGACGGTGCGGGAGGAGACAACCGTCAGCGGCACCGCCAAGGAACCGGCCTTGAGCTGGATCGCGAGCTGTTCCACCTCGGCGCCAGTGAGACCGGTGATTTGGCCCTGGCCACCGGTGATCGGCTGGTTGATCACCGGCGAGGAGATCACTGTCTTGTCGAGCAGGATCGACATCGGGCGGCCAACGTTGGCGGTGGTGAAGTCGCCGAACCGCTCCGCCGCGCCGCCGCTCAACTCGAAGGCGACGACCAGGGCGCCGGTCAGCGGATCGGACTGGGGAAAGGCGTCGCTCAGTTCGTCGCCCTGGATGATGGTCTGGTAGATCGGACCGGTTGGCGTCGGGGTCGCCGTCGGCGCCTCGGGGGCGGCCACCGGCGAGGCGCCCGGCGACGCGACGGGTGACCCCCCCGGCGAGGCAACTGGGGTGGCCAGCGGGTCGTCGGTCGCGTTCTCGGCCGACCCGAGCGAGGTGTTGACGATGGTGCCCGGTGCCAGGACTTGGCCCTGCGAGTCGATGATCTCCAGCAGGGCGGTGGCGCGGACGATGTCGACCGCTTCCTCCGGGTTATCGATGCCGGGCAGCTCGACGATGATCTGATCATTGCCGCGGGTCTGGATCAGCGGCTCGGAGACGCCGAGGCCGTTGACCCGGCGCTCGATGGTGTCGCGGGTGCCGTTGAGGGCGTCCTCGTTCAGTTCGACGCCCGGCGGCGGGTCGGCCTCCAGCAGCACCTGCAGCCCGCCCTGAAGGTCAAGGCCCTGGTGGACGGTGACGTCGTCCTTGATCCCGCCGACATCCAGCGTGTCACCGGGAAGATCAATCCAACCGGCGACGAGGCTGAGCACGACGATGAAGGCCAGCATGTGCCAAGGACGAAGCCGCACCGGGTTTGCTCCTAGGTGGATCGGATCTGAGGCGGGCGCAAGAGCGAACAACCGACGCGCCCGCGGGCGCCACAGCCCCGAGAGTCGGGCCTTCCAAACGGATGGCCCGAGTATAGGGGGCGGCGCGAACGGGGGTCAAACCGCAGCGGCCAAGCAGGGTTCCGGTTGGGGCCATCGGACTCGATGCGGTAACGCCCTACGGGCCGATTGCCGCTTGGCGGTGGACCGGGTCGGGCGGATTCCAGCCGTCTTCGTCGAACGGTTGCTTCCCAAGTAGGTGGTGCTCGATGGCGCGGCGAACGAACGGGATGGTCGTGTCCGGAAGCCGGTCGATGGGAAACCAGCGTACGTCGTCGCAGTCGGCGACGGGGCGGGGTTCGCCGGTCCAGCGCCCGCAGGCGAAGAAGAAATCGACGCCTTCGCCATCGGACGATCGCCAGTGGGCGACACCGAGGAACCGGAAATCGGTCGGTTGGATGGTGACCCCGATTTCCTCGCGGCACTCGCGGGCGGCGGCGACGGTGACCGGTTCGTCGCCGTCGAGGTGGCCGCCGACCGGGCCGTAGCGGCCGTCCTGGAAGCCGGTGCCGTGGCGGCGCGCCAGAAGGACCGCCCCCGGCCGGAGGAGGAAGACGTGGGCGGCGACCGGCATTTGGAACCGGGGCGCCACGACCCGGGGAACACCCGCGCCGACTGGATCGCGGCCGGGGCGGTACAGCCCGTGGTCCCGGATGTACCGCTCGACCGCCGCCGGGAGGAGATGGGCGATCGGCGCGCCGGTTGCTACCCGTCGGCGCACGTCCCGCGACGAGACGCCGATCGGCGGGATCGGCACCAACCGGATCCGGCCGCGGCTCTCGGGGACGGCGGCTTCGACGGCGGCGAGGTCGGCACGGACGCCGGGGCGGTGGGCGACGGCGATCTCGGCCAGGCGGGTAATCCGGCCGGGGTCGTGCCAGGTCGGGAAGTCGCGCAGCGAATCTTCCCCCATCACGAACACAAGGCGGGCCGGGGACAGGCGGCGGGTCAGACTATCCAGGGTGTCGGCGGTGTAGGAGGGACCGGGGCGGTCCAGTTCCAGGGTGTCGATGGCGAACCGCGCATCTCCGGCGACGGCCAGGCGGAGCATGGCGAGGCGGTGGTGATCCTCGGTCGTCCCCTGGTTCGTTTTGTGGGGAGAGCGGGAAGGAACGAAGAGGAGGCGGTCGAGGGACAGCGCGTGACAGACCTCAGAGGCGACGATCAGATGGCCGAGGTGGACCGGGTCGAAGGTGCCGCCGAAGACGCCGATACGCGGGGGCTGGTCGGTCACGGGTCAGTCCCCGTCCGTTGCGATGGTGGCGTCGGGGAACGCGTCGCGGAGGCGGGTCATCGCGGCGCCGGTGACGCCGGTCTCCTCGGCGGCGGCGTGCCAGAGAAAGACGGCAACGGTGGCACCGTCCGCGCCGAGTTTGCGAACGCGGACCTCGGGCGGCGGGTTGTGCAGGCCGGGCAGACCGTCGAGCGCGGCATGGACGGCGGCTTCGATCTCGGCCGGAGGGGATTGGACGCCTTCGAGGGTGAGCGTGGTGCGACCGGAGCGGTGGGCGGAACGGTTGGTCAGGATCTCGGCGAACATGGTCGCGTTGGGGACGATGACGCGCTCCTCCTGGCGGTTGCGGATGACCGTGGTCCGGATGTCGATCCCTTCGATCTCGCCTTCCACGTCGCGCACCTTGACCCGGTCGCCGATGGTGAACGGGCGCTCGAGCAGGATGTAGACGCCGGAAACGAAGTTTTTCAGCACGTCTTGGATCGCCAGGCTGATGGCGAGGGTCCCGACGCTGAGGAAGGCCAGGACGGCCGTCCACTCCGCCCCCAGCACGCCGAGGACGAAGCCGGCGGCCAAGACGTAGACGGCGATCGAGACGCCGTTGGCGATCAGCGCGGCCACGTTGCGTTCGACGCTGCCCTTGGCCAGCACGCGGACGGTCCGGCGGCGCAGCCAGCGCGCGACCACGGTCGCCACGATCAAGACGACCAAGGCCTGAACGGCCCCGATCAGGAAACCGATCAGCTCGCGATAGGTGTCGCCGAGTTCGGTCTGGGTGTCGTCCCACAGCGACGAGAGATCCACGCCGTTTCCTCCCGGTCGCGGATAGTAGCAGGCGGAACTGCGGGCCGATGGCGCACGGGTTGACGGCGGCACAGCCCGCGTCCGACCGGTTTCGGGTCACCCGGTTCCGATTCGGATCTCCGCTGCGCCGATTCCCGTCGCTCGTCGTCCGATGGCCGGTTACGGTGGCCCTGGCACGTCGTGTCGCCGCAGCAGATAGAGATAGACCGGCTCCTGTTGCAACCAGGCCGAGTATTCGAGGTAGGCAATCGCATCGTAGCCGTCCACCGGGCCGCCGGCAACGGCGTAGCTGGAATCGGTGGCGGGGGCGTAGACGTCGGTCCACCAGGTGCCGGTGTAGGACTTGGTCGGGATGTTGTTGGCCTGGGAGTACTCCCAGAGATGGTAGGCGTCCCAGGGGTAGCCCGCGTCGAGGCGGGTATTGTCGACTCCTTGCTCGTTGGCGTAGCGGGCGAAGGCCCAGACCCGGTCCTGGAACACCAGCGCGTCGCGGGTGCCGGCAATCGCGAAGGCGGCGATCAGGGTCGCGGTCGCCCAGCCGAGCGGCAGGGAAAGCCGGATGTCGCGCAGCGCCCACAAACCGAGGCAGACCGCGAACGGCAGCAGCGGCAGCAGGTAGCGGTCGAGCGAGATGATCCAGTTGCGGAAGAGGAGCGACTGCGGTACGACCCCGGCCAACATCACCAGGCCGATCGTCGCGGTCAATCCGGCCGCGGGGCGCGTCCGATCCGGGGAACCTGGCACCGTCTCGACGCCGTTGGCCCAGCGCGGCCCGACGCGCAGGCGACGCGCGAAGCCGAGCGCGAGGATCAACGACGCGGCGGCGCAAACCACCGTCAACGCGTCCCACGCCCACGCGCCGGCAAGGTGGGGGCGGGCGGCGCGCAGATCGCCAGAGCCGGGGCCGGAGCGGCCGAGGAAGTGCGGGATCAAGGGCATGCGGCGCCCTTGGGCCCAGAACGCGCCGAGTCCGACCAACAACAGCCCCTGCCACCCGGCGAAGAAGAGCCAGCCGCGAACGGAGACGCCCCGGACCATGTCCCCCAGCCGGGGCACGGCGGCGACGGCGATCGGGAGGACGAACAACCCGAGGTACATCGCGGCGATAATGGCGAGGCGGCGGACCAGGAGCGATCCCTCATTCCAGCCGGCGGCGCGGGCTTCGCCGAGGAACAGCCCCTGCTGGCTGGGCAGCGAGCCGGAATCCAGGGCGTACCACCCGTAGTAGGCCGCGGCGACGACAACCGGGACGGCCGCCACCCGGAGGGCCAGCGACACGCCCGACCGGTCCGGCCGCAGCCGGCCGGACAGGACCAGATAGCCGCCGACGGCCAGCGGAATCAAGGCACCGTGGGGCCGGACCAAGAACGCCAACCCGGCGAAGGCGGAACCGGCCACCACGGCGCCGGGGCGGGGGGCATGGGGCTGCAGGCCGCGCACGTACCAGAACACGGCGATCGCCAGCAGGGCGGCGAAGTGCGGATCACTCATAAAGCTGAAGGCGATGGCGTAGCCGAGCGGGTTGAAGAGGTAGGTCGCGGCGCCGAAGGCGGCGCGGGCGCGAGATTGGCCGAGTTCGCGGCACAAGCCGTAGATCGCGAGGCCGGAAATGCCGTGCAGGACCACGGTCGAGACCCGCATCGCGCCGAACGACAACCCCAGCACGGCGGCGAAGGCGCCGCCCCAGAACGCCTGGAAGACGACCGTCGCCGCCGCGACCGGGAGCACCTCCAGCCGATTCTCGAGAATTAGGATCTCGACCGAGCGGGCGTAGGTCCAGTCGTCGCTGATCGCGACCGGGACCATGATCGGGACGATTGCGACCGCCGCCGCGACATAGACGGCCAGCGTGGCCAGCAGCGGCCAATACGACAGTCCCAGCGCGAGGATCGCGGGCCACGACTGGGGGCGGGACAGGGAGCGCCCCGGAACTGGCGCCGCGACAACGCCGGTCGGAGAGATGGCAACGGGCCGACGGGTCGCCCGGATCGCCGGGCGTGGACCGGGGCGGGAGCGAGCGGCGAAGCGCCGCGGTCGTCGTGAAGGGGCGATCTGGTGCTCGCCCACGGTCTCGGTCCCGTTCATTCGGTTCGGATCTATCCTGGTCCGGTTGGCGAACGGGCCACAGCGATGCCGCGCGGACTATCACACATCGATCCGCGGCTGCGCCAGCGGGCGACGAACGCCGGACGCCAGAGGGATTGTCGCGGTCCTTGGTCCTCGATCCCCTCCCGTGCGCCGTCTCGTTCCTGTCGAAACGGCGGCGGCGTGGTACGGTAAGTGCAGCATCTTGCCACGGGAATCGTCGCGGGCGCGTCCGGGTGGGGCCGGGGTGTGCCTCAGCGGAGCGGCGGCGGAAGGTGGCGCGACGGGCCACCCCGTGCGCTCGGACGAGGAAGAGGGACGACCCGCCGCGATGGAACCGACGTTCTACGCCGACTACTACCGCCACGAGAACACCCACTGGTGGTTCCGCTGGCGGTTCGACCTGATCACCGGCATCGTCCGGGCGTTGCGCGACGACGCGGCCGGAGAGTTACAGATCCTTGACGCCGGCTGCGGCACCGGGCAGATGCTCCAGCATCTCGAGCGCTACGGCCGTGCGATCGGAATCGATACCGCCAAGGAAGCGATCCACTACGCAGCCACGCGGGGCGTGGATCGGCTGGTGCTCGCCTCGGTCGATTGCCTCCCGTTCGCGGACGCGACGTTCGACTGCGTGCTCTCGTTGGACGTGATCGAGCACGTCGCCGACGACGCGGCGATGGTCCGTAGCCTCTACGATGCGGTCAAACCCGGCGGTCACCTGATCGTGACGGTGCCGGCGTTCAAGTCTTTGTGGTCCAGTCACGACGAGGTGAACTGGCACAAGCGGCGCTACACCGCGTCGGAGTTGCGCCGGTTGGTGGCGGAGACCGGGCTGGAGATCGAGCGCCTGACCTACTGCAACACGGCGCTCTTCGCGCCGATCTTTGTCGCCCGCAAGATCAAGAACCTGCGCGAACGGCTCTCCCGCAGGCACGCGATGGCCAGGCCCGAGATCTCCGACCTCAGCGAGTTGCCCCGGCCCGTCAACGAGGCGCTCTATCGCCTCCTCCAGGCCGAAACGCGGCTGATGCGGCGGACGAATCTTCCCGTTGGGGTCTCGCTGCTGGCCGTGGCGCGGAAACCGCTGCCGGCCGTCGTGGTGGCCGCGGCGCGGACGGACGTGGCCGAACCCTCCGTCGTGGCGCTGGAGCCGATTCCGGTCGCCCTCCGAGAGCCGGTCGTTGAGGAAGTCGCGGTCGGGTGAGCGCCGGCGGTCAATCCCCCGCCGGCGCGGGCATCGGTCGCGGGGATCCCGCGGGCACGGCGGGGTCCGGGATCCCGAGCGCGGCGGCGTACGCCGAGTCGCGTCCGGTCCACGCGGTACCGCGACCGCGACCCGCCTCGCGCAGCCGGTCCCGGTAGCGGTGCCAGGGTTGGGCGGCGACCATGCCGTCGACCGACAACACCGGGCGATTGGTTCCCAGTGCGATGGCGACCGCCCCGGATACCGTCAGCGCCCCTGTAGCGAGGAACCCCCAGGTTTCCCGACCAAGCACCCCGATGACGACCGCGGCGGCGGCGCCGACCAGGGCGCCGGCGCCGAATCGGGTGAGCCGTCGTCGCTCCCGCTCCGCGCGAAGGTCGAGCCAGCCGTTCGCCGTCGCTTCGTCGCGTAGCGCGGCAATCAGTCCGGGCCAGAAGCGGTCTCGCCGGAGCCGGGCCAGCGCGGGGGCCGGGACGGTGCGTGCCGCGTCGCCGATCGCGACGGCGTCGAGGGCCGACCAAACGGCTCGCTCGTGCGGCGCGGACGCGGCGTCCGGCTGGCGCAGCACGATCCGCTCGCCATCGGATTCCGGCTCGAGGTCGAGCGCGGCCCGCGACGCCAGCGCGCGCAACGTCCCTTCGGCGAAGGCACCGGCGTGCCGGGGGATCGGCCGGTGGACCAGCGTGGCGGCGAGGGCGGGGGCGAGGTCGCCCGGGGTACCGCCTGCCGTCAGCGCCGGGTCCGCCGCGGTCGACCGGGGCCTTCGCCGCCAAACCACGACGCACCAGGCGATCAGGGCAACAGCGACGATTCCCGCGGTGACGTTCAGCGGCCACCGCGCCGTGGTCGCGGCGGCGCGTTCGAAGTCACCGGGCGGGTCGTGCGGGAGGGGATTGACCATCACTTCAAGCGTGATGGAATCCAAGCCGGAGTTCAGCCCCTGGGCGACCCGGCCGCGACGCAGCAGCGGCGCCATCTCCCGGGTATAGATCCCGGCCAAGACCGCGGTCGGCAGCGTCCCGGCCCCGTCCAGCCGGTCTCCGGCGACCAGGGCGACGGAGCCGTAGCGTTTGTCGCGCGGTCGGGCGTTGAAAAAGATCACCAGGCCGTCGCGGGCCCCAGGTTTTGACTCCACGCCCCAGCGCGCCATCAGGTCGCGGGCGTCGGCCTCGGTCTCGGCGTAGTTCGCCTGGCGGCTGCGAATAAACACCACCGTCGGGATCCCGAGATCGACGATCCGCCGGGCGCGCTCCTCGATATCCAGGCGCTGAGACCAAGAGATCGTCGCCGAGCGGTCGTAGACGATCCGGTTGGCGAGCGGTTGGCCGAAGTTATCCGGGAGGGCGGGATCAACACTCGGTGGCACCGCCGGCGTCGGAGCGGGTCCAAAGCCGCGCCGAGGAGGGCCATTGAACGCGTTTCTGGTCGGCGCGGGTCCGCGTGGATCGATCGGCCCCTCGTCGTCGACCTCGCCTCGGGCGAGCGACGGCGGCGCCGCCCCGGCCCATGCCGGGATCGCCGCCAGCAGCGCGGTCAGCGCGATCAGGGCAATCGGGAGGGGGACACGCGAAGCGACCATGCGGGCGATCCCTTGCCGGTGGCGGCGCGATGAATGGCCGGTCCGGCGACTATAGGCGACGAGCGGCGCTCCGGTCCACGCTCCGCCGGCGACCGGCCCCGCCTGGGATCGCCAGGCGGTTCCGTTTCGGGTACCGTGCGCGGCAGCACGGCGATGCGGTCGTCACCATCGGTTGGGGCGCGGGGAACGGGGAATGGGCGCGTTCGGCGAACTTCTGGCGGAACTGCGGCAGGCGGCCAACCTGGGCCAGGGCGCACTCGCCCGCCGCGCCGGGGTCGATCCGAGCTCGATCTCGCGGTTCGAGGCCGGAACCCGCAATCCCGACCGGGAGATGGTCGAGCGGTTGGCGGAAGCGCTGGGGGTGGACGCGGCGACGCGGGATCGGCTCCTCGCCGCCGCCGGCCACCGGCCGCACGACGCGCTGTCGTTGACCGAGGACAAGGTCGTCCGCGATCTGGCGCTGTTCCTGAACGATCAAGCGGTGCCCGGCGAGGTGCGGGAGCGGCTCCGCGGACTGGTGCGGGCCGCGTTGTCGTTGGCCGACGGGACGCCGCGTTGACCAGACGGGAAGCCGGATCGACGGGGAGTCGGGGAGGCGGGACGCCGGTGGATGGGTTGCCGAAGCGGGTTTTGATCGCCAACCGGGGGGAGATCGCGGTCCGGGTGGCGCGGGCGTGCCGCGAACTAGGGATCGCCAGCGTGGCGGTCTACGGCGACGGGGAGGAGAGCGCGGTCCACGTCCGCGCCGCCGACGACGCGCACCGGATCGTGCCCACCCCCGACGGACCGGCGCTGCCGTACCTGGACGTGGCGGCGCTGGTGGCGGTCGCGGGGCGGGCGGGGGCGGACGCGGTCCACCCCGGCTACGGATTCCTGGCCGAGCACGCCGGCTTCGCGGAGGCGTGCGCGGCGGCCGGGTTGGTCTTCGTCGGTCCGCCGGCGGCGGCGATCCGGGCGATGGGCGACAAAGTCGCGGCCCGGCGGATCGCGCTTGGGGCCGGGGTGCCGACGGTGCCGGGTTCGGACGGTCCGGTGGCCTCGGTCGAGGAGGCGGCGGCGTGGGCGGCGCGGCACGGCTATCCGGTGGCGGTCAAGGCGGCGGGCGGCGGCGGCGGGCGGGGATTCCGGGTCGCGCGGCGCGAAGACGAACTGGCGGACGCGTTTGCCGGCAGCGCCGGAGAAGCGCGGCGGTCGTTCGCCAACCCGGCGGTCTACTTGGAGCGGTACCTCGACCGGCCACGCCACGTCGAGATCCAGCTCTTCGCCGACGCCCACGGCGCGGCGGTCTCGCTCGGGGAGCGCGACTGCTCTGTGCAGCGGCGGCACCAAAAGCTGATCGAAGAAGCGCCGTCGCCGGCCGTGGACGCCGAAACCCGGACCGCCCTGGGAGAGGCGGCGGTCGCGCTGGCGCGGACCGTCGGCTACCGGGGGGCGGGCACGGTCGAGTTTCTCCTCGACGACGACGGCGCGTTCTATTTCCTGGAGATGAACACACGGATCCAGGTCGAGCACACGGTCACGGAACTGGTGACCGGTTTCGATCTGGTCAAGGAGCAGCTCTTGGTTGCGGCCGGTCGCCCGCTCTCGTTTCGCGCCGGAGCGATCGCGCCGCGCGGCCACGCCATCGAGTGCCGGATCAACGCCGAGGACCCGGGGCGGGACTTTGCCCCGGCGCCGGGGACGGTGACGGGGTACCGCGAACCGGCGGGGTTCGGGGTTCGGATCGACGCGGCGATGGAGGCGGGGGCGGCGATCCTGCCGGCCTACGACTCCTTGATCGCCAAACTCGTCGTCTGGGGGCGGGACCGGGCGGAGGCGATCGCCCGCGCGGATCGGGCACTGGCCGAGTTCCGCGTCGAGGGGGTGCCGACCACGATCCCGTTTCACCGCGCGGTGTTGGCGCACCCGGTTTTTCGGGCGGGCGATGCGACGACCGCGTTCCTGACCGACCACCCGGAGGTGATCCCGCCGCCAACCGACGTCCTCGCCGCCGGCGCCGAAGCGGGTGACGAAGCGGCGCGTGAGCTGGTGGTCGAGGTCGGAGGGCGGCGCCTGGCGGTGCGGGTCTTCGGCGATCCCGCGGCGGCGAACGGGCGACGACCGCTGGAGCGGACCCCGGCGCGGATTCCGCGGGCGGCGCGAAAACCGGGCGGGGCCGCCAACGGCCGCGGCGACGCCCTGATCAGCCCGATCCAGGGCACGGTGGTGCGGGTCAACGTCGCGGTCGGGGACGCGGTCGCCACCGGTCACCTCGTCTGCGTGGTCGAGGCGATGAAGATGGAGAACGAACTCGTCGCCCACCGGGACGGGGTGGTGCGGGCGTTGGGCGTGACCGAAGGGGCGACGGTCGGGATCGGGGAAACCGTGGCCAACATCGAGGCGGCGGACGGGTAGTTGGGCGCGGCGGCCGACCTAGTGCCCGCCCCCGGCCAATCGCAATCCGACCACGCCGGCCACGTTCAAGGCCAACGCGACCAGCTTCAGCGGCGCCTGGGTTTAGCATCCCGACGGCGGCGGTCCCGGCGACGCCGATCCCAGTCCAGATCTCGTGGGCGGTGCCGATCGGGAGGGTTTGGATCGCGCGGCTCAGCAGAACGAAACCGCCCACCGCGCCGACGGCGAAACCCGAGCGCGGCAAGGGCCGGGCGACGCCGTGACCCTCGTTCGAGCCCGGCGCGAACGGCACCTCCGATCAACCCGCCAGCACCCGGTACAGCCGAGGCATCGGATCGCTCCTCGCCGAACCGCGCCGAGGTGCCCCGACCACTGTGCCGTCCGAACGGCAACGGAACACGAGCGGCTCCCGATTGGGCGGTGGTCGTGGGCCCGTCTAGCGCGAGGCCGATTCGGGGGCGGTCAAGCGCAGGAGCGCGGCCAGCAGGCGGTCGCGGGTCTCGGGGGCGGGCGGAGCGAGGCCGAACGCCTCGGCCAACATCAGCCCGTCGGCGGCCAGGCGGACGACGGCGGCGAGGTCGGGGTCGATCCCGTCGTCCTCCAACCGCGCCTGCCAGTCGGCGTAGCGCGCCCGCAGCGGATCGAGCAGGGCCGGGTTGGTGCCGAGGGCGGCGAGGAGGGCGGCGCCGACGGCAACGGGATCGGCGGGTTGACTGGTCGGCGCGAACGTGGCGCGGACGAAGGCGCGGGTGCGGCGCCCGATGCGGCGGGGATCGGCGGCGGCCTCGGCGTCCTGCTCGAGGGCGACGGCGTCGGCCAGGCGCTCGACCAGACCGGCGACGAGGGCGTCTTTGCTCGCGAAGTGGTAGAGAACGCCGCCCTTGCTCAACCCGGTCTCGCGGGCCACCGCGTCGAGGGTCAGCCGGGCGGCGCCGTCCCTCGCCACGATCCGCTCGGCGGCGGCGAGCAGCCGATCGCGGGTGGCGGCGCTGGGGCGAGGCTGGGCGGGGTGGGCCATCGGCGGAGCTTACCGCCGGGACGGTCGGTGATCAACCGGGGATGCCGGACCGCGACCGTACCGCGTCGCCGCCGGCGCGTCCGCACGCCGTCGCCGGTTAGGCCGCTTCCGCCATCGCCGCCGGCAGCTCGTCCACGCCGACGTAGAAGGTGTGGCGGGGGATAAAGGCGACGCCGCGGACGGGGAGGGCGGGCGCCTTGGGATCGTTGCCGAGGTCCTCGGCGTCGGCGTTGGAGGTTAGGCAGGCGGCGGGGGGGCGGCCGAACTTCTCTTGGTAGCGCTCGCTGGCTTCGGCGAGTTTGGCGCGGGCGGGCTTCTTCTTGTCGGGGTCGTACCAGCCGAGAAACATCGTGCTACCCTCCCTCGGTGCGCGCCGCTCGGTGTGCCACGCCGTCATTATACTAGAACACTAGTTCTAATACAAGCGGTCCGCACCCGCGGCGGCGCCGCGGGTGCGGACCGCAACGGTGCCTAGGAGGCGGCGGCACGGGGGCGTATGCTTCGCGCGACGGAACGGGTCGAGGGAAGGTGGACCAGGCATGGCCGCGGTGCTGACGGCGCCGGTGCCGACCGAACGCGAGCGCGGGACTGGCGTGGGGCACCGCCCGGTGTTGTTGGCGGAGGCCTTAGCCGCGCTTGCCGTGCGTCCGGGCGGGCGCTATCTCGACGGCACCTTCGGCGGCGGCGGGCACACGCGGGCGATCCTGGACGCCAGCGCGCCGGACGGTCGGGTGCTCGCGCTCGACGCGGACCCGGCGGCGGTGGCCCGTGCCCTGGCGATGGCGCGGGAAGACGGGGATCGCCTCCGCGTCCGGCACGCCAACTTCGCGGCGTTGGCGGCGGTGTGCCAGGAGGAGGGGTTCGCCACCGTGGACGGGGTGTTCCTCGATCTCGGGTTGTCGTCGTTCCAGCTCGACGAAGCGGAACGCGGCTTCGCCTTCCGCTTCGACGGGCCGCTGGACATGCGGTTCGACCCCAGCCGGGGCGAACCGGCCGCCGCGCTGGTCAACGGGTTGGCGCCCGAGGCGCTGGCCGATCTGCTGTTCCGCTACGGCGAGGAACCCCGCTCGCGCCGGATCGCCGCCGCGATCGCCCGCGAGCGGACGACGGCGCCCTTCGCCTCGACCGCCCGCCTCGCCGCCGTCGTCGAGACCGCCCTGGGCGGGCGGCGTGGGCGCGACACCCACCCCGCGACCCGGACCTTTCAGGCCCTGCGGATCGCGGTCAACGCGGAGCTGGACGTGCTCCCGGTGGCCCTGCGCGGCGCGGTCGAGGTCTTGCGCCCGGGGGGGCGATTGGCGGTGATCGCGTTCCACTCGCTCGAGGATCGGATCGTCAAGCAGTTCATCGCCGCCGAGAGCGCGGCCTGCGTCTGCCCGCCGCGCCAGCCGGTCTGTACCTGCGCCCAGGTGCCGCGCCTGCGCAAGCTGCCCGGCAAGGCGATCCGGGCGTCCGCCGAAGAAACGTCGGCCAACCCGCGGAGCCGGAGCGCGGTGCTGCGCGCGGCGGAACGCCTCCCACGTCCCGACGAGCGCCCGGAGACCGCCCGATGACGATGCTCGAGCTGCCGGAGGTGTTGCGCGACGCGGGCGGCACCCTGATCGGCGCGCTGCCGATGCGGACCGCCTTTCCCCGGATCGAGCGGGACTCCCGCGCGGTCCGTCCGGGCGACCTGTTCGTGGCGATCCGGGGGGAACGCCTGGACGGGCACGCCTTCGTCGCCGAAGCGGCGGCGAAGGGGGCGATCGCCGCCCTGGTGGCCCGGGATTGGGCGGTCGGGCGGGAGCCGCCGCTGCCCGTGATCGCCGTCGACGACCCTGTGGCGGCGTTGCAGCGGATGGCGGCGGCGCGGCGCCTCCGTCTGGGGACGATCGTGGTCGGCGTCACCGGCAGCGTCGGCAAAACCAGCGCCAAAGAGGTGATCGCTTCCGTGCTCGGGGCGCGCTACCGGACGTATCGGAGCCCGGGCAACCTCAACAACGAGATCGGATTGCCGCTCTCCCTGCTGGAGATGGACACGGGGACCGAGGTCGCGGTGTTGGAGATGGGCGGCGCTTACGCGGCGGGCGAGCTGACCTTGCTGTCCCAGATCGCAAAACCGGCGGTCGCGGTCGTGACCAACGTCCATCCCGTCCACCTCGAACGGATGGGCACGATCGAGGCGATCGCCAATACCAAAGCCGAACTGGTCGAGTCGCTGCCCGCCGACGGCGTCGCGGTCCTCAACGGCGACGATCCGCGGGTGCGGGCAATGGCCGGTCGCTGCCGGGGCCGGGTCTTGTTCTACGGCTTGGGCGCCGACTGCGACGTCCGCGGCAGCCGGGTCGAAAGCGAGGCGTTGGAAGGGACGTCCTTCCTGCTCCACCTCGACGGCGAGGAAGCCCACCTCAAGGTCCCCCTGGTCGGCGGCCACGCGGTCGAGCTGGCGCTGGCCGGGATCGCGGTCGGACACGCCCTGGGGATGGTGGTGCCGGAGATGCTGGTCGGGTTCCGCGATCCGGGGATCCAGGTCCGGCTGCTGGTCGTGCCGGGGCCAAACGGGGCGCGCATGATCGACGACACCTACAACGCCAGCACCCCCTCGGTGCTCTCCGCGCTGGGGCTGATCGAGGCGCTGCGACCGGCCCGCGCGGTGGCGGTGCTGGGGGACATGCGGGAACTGGGAGAGGTCGCGGAGGCGGAGCACCGGGTCGTCGGGCGCCGCGCCGCCGAGGTGGTCGACCTGCTGGTGACCTACGGCGAGCTGGCCCGGATCATCGCCGCCGAGGCGGCGGCGGCGGCCCGCCACGTCGACGGGCGGCGGGTCCGCGTGCAATCATTCGCGCTCGACGAGCGGGCGGAGCTGATCGGATTCCTCCGCGACGAGTTGGGCGAGGGCGACACCGTCCTCCTGAAGGGATCGCGCGGGCTGGCGATGGAAGAGATGGTCGCCGCGCTGCGCACCGACGCGGGCGGCGCGGGCGAGGCCCGCGACCCGGCGCCGGCTGGCCGGGACGGATGATCGGCGTCGGCGACGGATGGTCGGATCCGGATGGATCGTGGTCCAGCCGGCTGGCGGGGTTGCCGTTGCTAATCGGCAGCGTAATGCCCGCCGACAAAGAGGAGAACATGGCCGTCTCGCTGGCCCTGGCCGGGTTGGCGTTCGTGGTCACACTGATACTCGGTCGACCGATCATCACGCTCTTGCGCCAGAAAAAGGTGGGCAAACGGATTCGGGTCGACGGTCCGGAAACCCACCTGATCAAGAGCGGCACCCCGACGATGGGCGGGCTGATGATCGGCCTCTCGGTGGTGCTGTTGACGCTGGTGTTCAACCTCCTGGGCCGGCTCTCCATGCTATTGCCGGTTGGAGTCCTGATCGCGGCCGGGTTTCTCGGTGCCGTGGACGATCGGATGAGCTTGGTTGGCGGCGACAAGTCGGGAATGACCGCCCGGTTCAAATTCGCCTGGCTGAGCGTGTTTGGGTTGGTTGCCGCCGCGCTGTTGCACCTGCCGGAACCGGTCGGGTTGGCGCTGCACCACATCTACGTGCCGTTTTTCGGCCGCTACGACATCGGGTTCGTCTACTTCCCGATCGCCGCCTTCGCCATCATCGGGATGGCGAACGGGGTCAACCTGGCCGACGGCCTGGACACCCTGGCCGGCGGCACGGCGGCGATCGCGTTCGTCGCCTACGGGATCATCGCCTACCGCCAGGGACAGGTCGGGGTGGTCACGTTCTGCTTTACGATGGTCGGCGCCTTGATGGGTTTCCTCTGGTTCAACGCCCACCCGGCCCAAGTCTTTATGGGGGACACCGGGTCGCTGGCGATCGGGGCGGCGTTGGCGACGGCGGCGTTCATGACCGGGCAGTGGCTGCTCCTGCCCGTGGTCGGTTTGGTCTTCGTCGCCGAGACCGCCTCGGTGATGCTCCAGGTCGGCTACTTCAAGCTCACCAAGCGGCGCTACGGCGAAGGGCGGCGCTTGTTCAAGATCACGCCGCTGCACCACCACTTCGAGTTGCACGGTTGGTCGGAAACCCAGGTCACGATGCGGTTCTGGATGGTGGCGATGATGGCGGGGCTGATGGGGGTGGCGCTGGCGTTGTTGTAGCCGTCAGCGGACAGCTATCGGCCGTCAGCCGGACGAGCTGGAGGGGTCGGTCGGGATGTTGAGGATCGCGAAGAAGCCGAAGGCTCATGGCTGAGAGCTTCGCCAACCGTCGCGCGACGGTGATGGGCCTCGGCACGCGCGGCGGCGGGGTCGGGGTGGCGCGGTACCTGGCCGAGCGGGGGGCGGTCGTGACGGTCACCGACCGGCGACCGGAGGCGGATCTGCGCCCGGCGCTGGCCGAGCTCGACGGGTTGCCGATCCGGTACGTGTTGGGGCGCCACGAGGAGCGGGATTTCACGCCCGAGGGGGCGGATCTGGTGGTTCGGAACCCGGGGGTGCCGCGGCGGGCGCCGCTGCTGGAGTTGGCTCGGTCGCGCGGCGTGCCGGTCGAGATGGAGATGAGCCTGTTCCTCCGGGCGTGCCCGGCGCCGACCGTCGGCATCACCGGCACCAAGGGCAAAACCACCACCGCCACGCTCTGCGCGGCGATGCTCTCCGCGTGGGACTCGCGGACGGTGCTGGCCGGGAACATGGGCGTCTCGGCGCTGGGGCAACTGGACCGGATGGACGCGGAGACACCGGTGGTGTTGGAGCTGTCCAGTTGGCAGGTGGAGTCGCTGATCGAGCACCGGTTGGCGCCAACGATCGCCGTCCTGACCAACGTCTCCGAGGACCACCTGGACCACTACGACGGCTTCGCCGACTACGCGGCGACCAAACGCGGCATCGCCCGGCACCAAACCGCCTCCGACGCGCTGGTCCTGAACCGGGAGGACCCGGAAGCGTGGCGGGCGGCGTCCGCAACGGCGGCGACCGTGGTCCCGTTCGGTCTGCTGGACGAGGGCGCCGACGGGGCGTGGCTCGACGGCGACGCGCTGACCTGGCGCCGGCGGGGCGAAACGGCGCGCTGGGAGCGACCCCGGAGCATCCCCTTCGCCGGACCGCACGGCGCGGCCGACGCGCTGGCGGCGCTGGCGGCGGCGGCGCTGCGCGGGGCGACGCCGGAGGCGATCCAGACGGGCCTATCCGGGTTCGCCGGGGTGCGGGACCGGATGGAGACGGTGGCCCACCGGGCGGGTGTTCGCTTCGTCAACGACACCACCGCCACCGCGCCCGCCGCGACCGCCGCCGCGCTGCGGGCGTTGGCCGGGCAGCCGGTCTTCCTGATTGCCGGGGGGGCCGACAAGATGACCGACCTCACCCCGCTGGCGCGGGCCGCTTCGAGCGCCGAGCGGGTCTATCTGCTCGACGGGAGCGCGACACCGACCCTGGCGGCGCTCCTCGCGGACCGGGGGGTGAGTTACCTGGGGCCGTTCGGCGCGATGGACGATGCGGTCGACGCCGCGGCCGCCGAGGCGACCGCCGGCTCGGTGGTGCTGCTTTCGCCGGGTTGCGCGAGCTTCGGGTTGTTCCGCGACGAGTTCGACCGGGGCGAACGATTTCGGCAGGCGGTGGCCCGGTTGCTCGAGACCACCCCGGCCCCCGGTCAGGAAGCGACGACGGTATGACGATCGAACGGTTCCGCGAGACCGCGTTTGTCCTGCCGGAACCCCCGGCCGGGGTCCATTTCATTGGCGTCGGCGGGATCGGGATGAGCGGGTTGGCCCGCATCCTCCACGCCCGTGGGTTTCGCGTTTCCGGATCCGACGTAGCGGCGTCCGACCAGACCGCGGGCCTGGCGGCGGAGGGGATCCCGGTCACGATCGGGCACGGGGACGGGACCGCCGCCGCGGCGGCCGACCTGGTCGTGATCACGGCGGCCGTGCGGGGGGAGAACCCCGAAGTCGCGGCGGCGGTCGCGGCCGGGGTGCCGGTGGTCAAGCGGGCGGCCTTGCTCGGCGCGCTGGCCGCGAGCCGGCGCAGCGTCTGCGTCGCCGGGAGCCACGGCAAGAGCACCACCAGCGGGATGCTGGTTGCGGCCCTGCGGGACCTTGGCGCCGATCCGACCTACGCCATCGGGGCGGTGCTGGCGGCAACCGGCACCAACGCCGCGCCGGGGGCGGGCGCCGAGTTCGTGGTCGAGGCCGACGAGTACGACTACTCCTTCTGGCAACTGACCCCCGACATCGCGATCGTCACCAACGTCGACTACGACCACCCGGACCTGTTTCCGGACCAAGCCGCCTACGACGCCGCCTTCGCCGGGTTCGTCGCCCGCATCAAGCCGGGCGGCGCCGTGATCCTGTCCCGCGACGACGCCGGAGCGCGGCGGCTCATGGATCGGTTCGCGTCCTCCTTCGACGGCGACCCGATCACCTTCGGCACGTCCGGCGACTCGGACTGGCTGCTCGGTGGCGAGCCGGGCGCCTGGCGGGTGCGGGCGCCGGGAGGGCCATGGCTCGACTTCCCGCTAGCGGTGCCCGGCGAACACAACGCGCGCAACGCGACGGCGGCGCTGGCGGCGCTGGCGCGGCTCGGTCACGACCCGGTGGCGGCGGCTCGGGCGCTGGCCGGTTACGCCGGAATCGGGCGCCGGTTCGAACCGAAGGGCGAGACCGGCGGGGTGACGGTGATCGACGACTACGCCCACCACCCGACCGAGGTCGCGGCAACGCTGGCGGCGGCGCGGGACCGCTTTCCGGGGCGCCGGTTGTGGGCGGTCTTCCAGCCCCATACGTTTACGCGCACCAAGGCCCTGCTGCCGGAATTCGCAGCGGCGTTGGCCCCGGCCGACGAACTGATGGTGCTCGACATCTACGCCGCCCGGGAAACCGACTCGCTCGCCGTCTCGTCCAACGATCTGCTCGGCCTGCTGCCGGATCGGGCGATCGGGGGCGGCGGACCGGCCGATGCGGCGGCCCGATTGGCGACCGAGGTCCGCGCCGGCGATGTGGTGCTGACGATGGGCGCCGGGGACGTGACCGCCGTCGGTCCGCGATTGCTGGAGGCCCTGAAACCGAGCCCCGTCAGGGCACCAGGGAAGGCGCGCGCCGCGACGGCAACGATCCCGGACGCGCCGCACCTCAAGCTGCTGACCGATTCGCCGATGTCGCTCCACACCACCTGGCGCGTCGGCGGGATGGCGGATTTCTTGGTCCGGGCACCGACGCCGCCGGACCTGGCCGCCGCGTTGGCGTGGGCCACCGGGCAGGGATTACCGGTGACGGTGATCGGCGGCGGCAGCAACCTCCTCGTTGGGGACGGCGGTATCCGGGGGGCGGTGATCCTGGTCCGGACGCCGGGCGAGCGAGCGGATGGCCTTGTGGAGGCGACCGATCTTGGCGACGCGGTCGCGTTGCGCGTCGGCGCGGCGGCGCCGTTGTCGTGGGTGGGGCGGTACGCGGCGGAGCGGGGCTGGGCGGGGATGGATTGGGGCGTTGGGCTGCCGGGCACGATCGGCGGCGCGACCGCCAACAACGCCGGTGCGCACGGCATCGAACTCAAAGACTATCTCGATAGCGTGGTCATGATCGACAACGGCGGAGCGATGGCCGAGTACCCGGCGGCGTGGCTGGATGCCAGCTACCGCCATACCCGGATCAAGCACGGTCCGCGCCCGCGCTCGGGGCACATCGTCGCCGCGATGTTCCGGTTGCCGAAGGGGGATCCGGTAGAACTCGTCCGCCTCGCCGACGACCACGCGGCCTTCCGCAAGCGGACCCAGCCGACCGGCGCCTGCGCCGGGTCGGTGTTTGCCAACCCGCCCGACGACCACGCCGGGCGGCTGTTGGAGGCGGCCGGGTTGAAGGGGTTCGCGATCGGCGCGGCGCGGTTCTCGCCCAAGCACGCCAACTGGATCGTCAACGAGGGCGGCGCGACCGCTGCCCAGGTGCGCGAGCTGATCGCGCACGCTCGACAAACGGTGTCCGAGCGGTTCGGGGTTGCGTTGTCCACCGAGGTCGAGGAACTAGGAGAGCGGTAACGGCCGGCCCGGTGCCGACCGCCGAGGGGGAGAACGATCCGATGGCCGACGAGCAGGGGCGTGATCCGGGACGACGGGACGGCCGGGTGCGGGTGGCGGTGCTGTTCGGCGGGCAGTCGGACGAGCACGACGTTTCGCTGCGGTCGGCGCAGACCGTGATCGGCGCGCTGGACCCGCGGCGTTACGACGTGCGGATGGTCGGGATCACCCGCGACGGCCGGTGGTTGTCCGGCGGCGACCCGATGGCCCACCTGGTCGCGGAGTCGCCAATGTTCGCCCTCGGATCGGGGGCAGAGCGGGCGGCGAGCGGCGGGAAGGTCGAGGCGACCGCTCCCGGCGTGCTCCCGGCGGCGATGACCGGCGACGTCGACGTCGTGTTTCCGGTGCTGCACGGGCCGCGGGGCGAGGACGGCACCGTCCAGGGGATGCTGGAGTTGGCCGGGGTGCCGTACGTCGGGGCCGGGGTGCTGGGTTCGGCGGTGGCGATGGACAAGCCGATGGCGAAGACAATCCTGGCCCAGGCCGGGCTGCCGCAGGCGCCCTGGCTGCTGGTGACGCGCAAGGATTGGGACCGCGAGCCGGACACGGTCGCGGCGGCGATCGCGCAGCGGCTCGGGTTCCCCTGCTTCGTCAAACCGGGCAACATGGGGTCTAGCGTCGGCATCTCCAAGGTCCACGACGCGGCCGAGCTCGGCCCGGCGATGGCGGAGGCGGCACACTTCGACCGCCGGATTCTGGTCGAGCGGGGGGTCAACGCCCGGGAGCTCGAAATCGCGGTGCTGGGCAACGACGAGCCGATCGCCTCGGTGGTCGGGGAAGTGGTGCCGAGCAACGAGTTCTACGACTACGCCGCGAAGTACGTCGACGACCGCTCGGAGCTGATCATTCCGGCCAAGTTAGATGGTACGACCCTGATCCACCTCCAAGGGCTCGCGATCGACGCCTTCCGGGCACTGGATCTGGCCGGCATGGCGCGGGTGGACTTTTTCCTCGACAAAGACACCGATCACGTCTTCGTCAACGAGGTCAACACCCTGCCGGGATTCACCTCGATCAGCATGTACCCGCGGCTCTGGGAGGCGACCGGGATTCCGCTCCCGGAACTGGTCGATCGCCTGATCGGCCTGGCGATGGAACGTCACCAGAGCGGGAGGTAGACGCCTCTACCGTGGTGATGGACCCACGTTCGCCTCGCCCGTGCTCGGCCGCCTCGCCGGTCGTCGGGACCAATGCCCTACGCGGTTGGGTGGCGGCCGGGCCCGGATCGCTGCGTGCTGGGTGCGAACCCGGCGGTGGCACGACGCGTTCGCCCGCCGGTCGATCCGATCCCTCCCGCGGCGGGATTCGACCGCCGTTCCCTTCCCGCCGGGATCGCGTCGGGTGACCGGACGCGCCCCCAACCGCCCCGGTGTTCGCTGGTCACACCCGCCCCCCTGGGGTATGATGGGCACCACCGAAACGAACAGGGGCTCCCGCTCCTCCCCGCCGGATCGCCCGCCTCGGTCCGCCCGTGGCGATGCCATCCCCGGCTCTGGGGAGTGTTGTCGTATGCGACCACGCAGAGGTGTCGAGCGATGACTCGCTACGAGCTGTACGCGCCCCGCTTCCCGCTGCTGCCGCTGAAGAACGTCGTCATCTTTCCCCGCAACGTCGTAACCCTGCTCGTCGGTCGCCCGCGCTCGATCCAGGCGGTCGAGGAGGCGCTGCTGCGCGACCGGCGGTTGGTCGTCACCGCGCACCGCGACGGCGAGATCGACGACCCGCGACCGGAAGAGCTGCACCCGGTTGGGACGTTGGCCGGGATCGTCTCGGTCGAGCGGCAGCAGGGCGGCAACATCCAGGTCGTGCTCGAAGGCATGGCGCGGGTCCGCCTCAATGGGTTCGACCAGGCGCGGCCGTTCTACACCGTCGGCGCGGACGAGCTGCGCGAACCCGACGGCTCGCCGGGCGAAGCGGCGATCCTGATCGCCCACGTCCAGGACTTGGCGGCCAAGCACGCCGAGGCCCGCGGCCGTCTCCAGGCCGAGGTGCTGGACATGGTCGCCAGGGCCTCGGAAGCCGGGCACCTGGCCGATCTGCTGGCGACCCAACTGCTCTCCGATGTCGCCGGGCGCCAAGAATTGCTCGAGATGATCGACCCGATCAAGCGCTTGGAGCACGTCGCGGTCCACCTCGTCGGCGAACTCGACGTGGCGGCGCTGGAGCAGAAGATCAAGGCCCGGGTCCGGGACCAGATCGACAAGAACCAGCGCGAGTATTTTTTGCGCGAGCAACTGAAGGCGATCCACGACGAACTCGGCGGCGAGAACGGGAACGAGATCGAGACCCTGCGGGCCAAGATCGCCGACCGCGGGGTGCCTGTGGCCGTGGAAGAGAAGCTGGTCAAGGAACTGAACCGCCTGGAGCGGATGCCGCCGGTCTCGGCCGAGGCGACCGTGGTCCGGACCTATCTCGACACCCTGTTGACCTTGCCATGGACCGAGCAGAGCGAAGACCGGATCGACCTCGACGAGGCGGAGCGGATCCTCGACGCCGACCACTACGGCCTGGAGAAGGTCAAGGAGCGGATCCTCGACTACCTGGCGGTGCGCAAACTAACGATGGAGGCCGGGACCGAGACCACCGCCCAGATCCTGTGCCTGATCGGCCCGCCGGGGGTCGGCAAGACCAGCCTCGGCCGCTCGATCGCCGCCTCGATGGGGCGCAAGTTTGTCCGCGTCAGCCTCGGCGGGGTGCGCGACGAGGCCGAGATCCGCGGCCACCGGCGGACCTACATCGGCGCCCTGCCGGGCCGGATCGTCGGCGCGATGAAGTCGGCCGGCACGATCAACCCCTTGATCCTGCTCGACGAGATCGACAAGCTGGCCGCCGACTATCGGGGCGACCCGACGGCGGCGATGCTGGAGGTGCTCGACCCGGAGCAGAACGCGACCTTCACCGACCACTTCCTGGACGTGCCCTACGACCTCTCGAAGGTCCTCTTCATCACCACCGCCAACTACGGGCAGCAGATCCCACGGCCCTTGCGGGACCGGATGGAGATGATCGAGGTCTCCGGTTACACCGAGGACGAGAAGATCGAGATCGGCCGGCGTTACCTACTGAAGCGCCAACTGATCGCCCACGGCTTGGGGCCGAACGCGCTCGAGATCTCCGAGAAACTGTGGACCAAGATCGTTCGCGAGTACACCCGCGAGGCCGGGGTGCGCAACCTCGACCGCGAGGTCGCCGCGCTCTGCCGCAAGGTGGCGCGCGACATCGTGCGGGGCAAGATCGGTTCCGGCGGTGGCAAGGCCCGCCTGACCGAGCAGCGCCTGGTCGACTACCTCGGAACCAAGAAGTTCGGCTACGACCAGGACCTCGACGATTCCCAGATCGGCCTCGCGATCGGTCTCGGCACCACCGAAGTCGGCGGCGAAATCATCCCGGTCGAGGTGGCGACGATGCCGGGGCGGGGTGCCCTAACCATCACCGGTCGGGCCGGCGACGTGATGCAGGAGTCGGCCCGGGCCGCCCTCTCCTACGCCCGCTCCCGCGCCGAGGCGCTCCGGATCGACCCGGATTTCCAGGAGAAGCTGGACCTCCACATCCACCTTCCGGAAGGCGCGACGCCGAAGGACGGCCCCTCGGCCGGGATCACGATAGCGACCGCCCTCATCTCGGCGTTGACCCGGCGCCCGGTCCGCAACGACACGGCGATGACCGGCGAGATCACCCTCCGCGGCCGGGTGCTCGCCATCGGCGGCCTAAAGGACAAGAGCTTGGCCGCGCACCGCCACGGGATCCGGCGGTTGATCGCCCCGGCGGACAACGCCCGCGATCTGGCCAAGGTGCCCGCAAACGTGCTCAAGGACATGGAGTTCATCTTCGTCGCGACCATGGACCAGGTGATCCAGGCCGCGATCATGCTCGACGACGAGGCGCTGGCCGTCCTCCCGACCGCCGGGGACGTGATCCCGGCCGACAACGCGCTGACGCCGGACCCAGCGCCGCCACCCGCCGCGCGGCCGGGTTTCGACGCGGTGGTGACGGACGCGCTGGGAACGTAAGGGTACGCGCCCTCACCCCCGGCCCCTCGCCCGCGCGGGCGGGGGGAGCACGGTGCTTCCCAGGAGCCCCACCTTCGAACCAGCGCACTCGATTCGGACGCGCCGTTCCCGGTTCAAGCCCGCCTTGCCCGCGCGGGCATGGGGCCGGGGTGATGCCGGCTCTCCGCACTGCGCCGTATCTTTTGGATCTGGATACGGAGTAGAAGGCATGCGGCCAACCCTTGTCGTCCACGCCGACTGGAAAACCAAGCCCGCTAAGCGGTGGTCGGCCCTTGCCCTGCTGAAGGACGGCGCCTCCCGTGCCCAGAGTCCGGCACCGGTCGGATCGAGGGAGGGTTTGTTGCTGCGGCTTCACCGGAACGCCGGGCGCGGCGGGTCGGTCCTGGTTGGGTTCGACCTCTCGATCGGACTGCCTGCCGCGTACGCCGAACGGGCGGGAATCGCGGCAATCCTGGGTGTCCTCGACGTCCTCGGGGCGTTTGGCGGCCCGAAATGGAAAAACGTCAACAACGTGGCCGAGCACCCGAACGAAGTCGGCCTCCGGCGGCCGTTTTATCCCCAACGTCCAGACGGCACGTCGCACGAACACCTGTGGGCAGGGTCGCCGGTGTCCCGTTACCCGGCGCTGCCGAGCCGGCCGTATCGCCCCATAACCTCCGCGAGCCGATCGGCCGGCAGCGCACGCGCCGTGATCCCGTCCCGACCGGTCATTGTGTCGGCGGCGAGGAGGGCGTTGAGGACCGCCTCGGCGGTGGCCTCGATCACGGCCTGGAAGACGATGTTCAGTTCGCGGTCGTGGAGGCGGACCGACGTCAGGATTGGGGCGCGGTTGGCGACTTCGACCCGGTTGGCGAGGTGATTGGAGAAGGCGAGCAGGAGGTCGCCGGAGTAGTTGCGTCCGGTGGCGCCGGTGCGGCCGAGGCCGAGCATGCCCCGGCGGCAGAGGCGACCAAGCTGGCGGTCGGAGAGCGGCAGGTCGGTGCCGATGACGACGATCACGGAGCCGTCGCCGGTCGTGTCGCCCTCCGCCCGGCGTCCGCGCCGGATCGTGTCGAGATCGGAGGCGTCCGCGGTCAGCTCCCGACCGACCGGCACGCCCTCGACCAAGAGGTCATTGGCGTCGCCGAAATTGCCTTGGATCAAGACGCCGACGGTCGAGGTCACACCGCCAACGGTGACCAGGCGCGACGCGGTGCCGATGCCGCCCTTGAAACCGAACAGGATCATGCCGGTGCCGCCGCCGACGTTGCCTTCGGCGACCGGTCCGCCGGTGGCCCCTTCCAGCGCGGCGACGGCGTGTTGCCGACGGACGTGCTGACCGGCGATGTCGTTGAGGGTGCCGTCGAAGGTCTCGGCGACGACGGGGAT
Organism: uncultured Thermomicrobiales bacterium; assembly: GCA_902806325.1. Taxonomy (GTDB): domain Bacteria; phylum Chloroflexota; class Chloroflexia; order Thermomicrobiales; family UBA6265; genus CADCWE01. The sequence continues at coordinate 27,402 of CADCWE010000235.1, forward strand.
GACGAAGGAATGGGTGCCCAGCCCCGGTTCCCGCGCGCTCAACCACTCGACGCAGCCGCGATGCACTTCGCCGACCGAGAACGTGTTGGTCAGCAGGATCGGGCTTTCCAACACGCCCATCTCGTCGACCTGGGAGCGGCCGGTAATCTCGCCGGCGCCGTTGAGGACGCCGATCGCGGCCGGGACGGCGGCGGCGAAGGCGGACCCCTCGTGGGGATGGATGGCCGTCACACCGGTCCGGACCGGCCCGTCGCCGACGATCAGCGGACCGTCGCCGCGGACGATCGTCTGGTGGCCGACGCGGACACCCGGTACGTCGGTGATCGCGTTCAGGGAGCCGGTCGGGAGCGTGCCGACCGCGATCCCAAGGTCGCGCAGTCGTGGACGGGTCGGGGGGCTCGTGGCAGGCACGGCAATGCTCCTGGGTGACCGGGCGAGGGCCGCTACTCGGCCGGCCGAAAGTCCTTGACTTCGACTTGGAGCCGTGGCTTGCCACCCCAGTGGTCGACCGACAGGCAGCAGACGAAATCGATCGTGCGCGAGGCCATCAGCTCCCGCGAACGATCGGCGGCGCCCCAGGCAAGGGCCGTCGCGCCGCGCGGCGAGTCGAGGTGCAGTTTGAGGTGGGAGCGGTCGGCGCCGATGGTGTCGTAACGGCCAACCCGCGCGCCGCGCACCCGCAACAACGGCGCCTCGTTGCCGTGGCCGAAGGGTGCCAACAGGTCCAACTGCTCGGCGGTCCGCAGGGTCAGGCGGTCGAGGGGCAGATCGGCGTCGATCCGCAGCGACGGCGGGAGCGGCGCCAGGTCGACAGCGTCGACCGCCGCCTCCAGGCCCGCTTCGAGTTCCGGCAGGCGGTCGGTTCGGATCGTCAGACCGGCCGCCTGGCCGTGCCCGCCGTGGTGTTCCAACAGGTGGCGGCAGGAGGTCAGGGCGCCGGTGATGTCGAAGCCGGGGACCGAGCGGGCGGAGCCGCGGCTGTACTCGCCGCCGTCGTTGAGGACCAGCACGGGGCGACCGTACTTCTCGGCCAGCCGTCCGGCGACGATCCCCAGCACGCCACCGTTCCAGCCCGCCTTCGCCAGCACCACCAGGCGGCGGGTGGCCAGATCCGGATGGGCACGGAGCAGCGCCTCGGCCTCGGCGACGACGCGGCTGGATTCCGACCGGCGCTGTTTGTTGAGGGCTTCGACGGCGTGGGCGAGTTTCGCCGACTCCCCGTGGTCGTCGCAGAGCAGCAACTGCAGTGCCAGTTCCGGGTTCCCCATCCGACCGGCCGCGTTCAAACGCGGCGCCAGCTTGAAGCCGATTTCGGTCGCCCCGACGTGCTCGGGTTCCAATCCGGCGGCGCGGCAGAGGGCGCGGATGCCGGGGCGCGGGCGGCGACGAAGGCGGACCAGCCCGTCCCGCACCAGCGCCCGGTTCATCCCGCCGAGCGGCATCACATCGGCGACGGTCCCCAAGGCGACATAATCGAGCAGATCGGTTTCCGGTTCACCCCCGTCGCCGTCGATCGGACAGCCTTCGGCGGCGAGCCCGGCGACCAAAAGGTAGGCGACGCCGACGGCCGAAAGGTCGCGGTAGCGTCCCGGGACGGCCCGCGGATCGTCGTCGGCCAGGCGCTGCGCGGAGACAACAACCGCGCCGTCGGGTCCGTCGCCGGCCATTTGGTGGTGATCGAGCACGACCACGTCGAGGCCACGAGACCGGGCGTGGTCGATGCCCGTAGGGTCGGCGCTGCCGCAGTCGACGGCGACGAGGAGGGTGGCCCCGGTCGCCGCCAGTTCGGAGATCGCCCCGGCACTCAGGCCGTACCCTTCGGCGCGGGTCGGGAGGCGGTGGACGACGCACGCCGGGTCGCCGGCGGCGGCGCGCAGGGCGCGCACGAGGAGGGCGGTGGAGGTCACGCCGTCGGCGTCGTAGTCGCCGAAAACGGCGATCCGCTCGCCGTTGTCTAACGCTTGGCGAACCCGCGCCACCGCGTCGACCATCCCCGGCAGACCGAACGGGTCGGGCGCGGGTCGCCGCCGGGCGAGCAAAAACTCCTTGACCGCCGCCTCGGTTCGCAGCCCGCGGCCGTGGAGTACGGCCGCCAGGAGCGGATCTTCGTGCAGCGCAAGGTCGGACGGCGGAACAGGGGGATCGATCCAGTTCGGTCGAGTCACGGGGTACTCCGCTTGGCGGCCTCGAAGTCAACAGGGGCACGCCCGCTACGGCGTGGTGAACGTACGCGCCAGGGGCATGGTAGCACCGCGCCCCGGTCCCCGCGAGGCCGTCCCGCGCCCGCGTTCCCGGTACCCACCTTGTTGCATGCGTGGTAGCATCGCGGGAAGGAGTGGAGTCTAGGCCGGATAGGTCACGGAGAACCGGGCGATCCGGGTGCCCTTGGGCGATGGTCGCGCTCGGCGCGGGGGGGACGGCGTTGGAACGACGGACGATGGGCCACCGGGGCGCGGCTGGGCGCCCGGCGGTGGAGCGGATCGGGCTGTTGATGGTGGCGATCGCGTTCCTGCTCGGTGGGGGCATGAGCCAGACGTTGGCCCAGGACGCGCCGGGGACGGGTGGTGCGCCGACCACCGTCTTCGTCGCGGAAAGCGGCCATACCGTCGACGGCGTGTTCCTGGAGTTGTGGCGTGAGGAGCAAGACCTGCTGGGCGATCCCGTCACGGAAGAGGTCCGGCAGGCCGTCGAGCCGGTCGGCGCGTCCGACGGCACCGGCGGTCCGGGCGAGGATCGGGTGGTCCAGTACTTCGACCACGCGGCGCTGGTCTACGTCGAGGACGAGGACTCGGATTCCCCGGTCGAACTCTTGCCCTTGGGGAGGATGGCGGCCGAGCGGCGGCTGGCCCGTGATCCGGCCTGGAAGCCCGGCTCGGCGACCGATTGCGGCGACCTCTCGGAGCGCCGCTGCCTCGCCTTTTCCGAGACGGGACACACCGTCCGGTTCGGCTTCAAATACTTCTGGGACGAGACGGAGTGGGTCGAGCGACTCGGTGCGCCGGTCTCGGAATCGTTTCCGGCCGGGGACGGCGTCCGCCTCCAGTACTTCGAGTACGGGGCGCTGGTTTGGGCACCGGGCGAAGGCATCCGGCCGCACGCCCTCGGCGCGGAGATCGCCCGCACCTTGTTGCTGCCGACCGAGGCGATCGCCCGCCCGGAGGAGGTGCCGGTCTTCGACGAGGCGCTGTTCGCGCCGGTTCCCGATCCAGAGCCGGTGATCGAGGTGCTGCCGGAACCGGAACCGGTCGTCGAGGACGTGGTTCCGGTGGCGCCGGTGATCGGGGTCGAAGGACCGGGGCAGCAGCAGGGCGGCTACAAGGAGATCGTCGTCTCGATCTCGGCCCAGACGGTGTGGGCCTACGAGAACGGCCAGTTGCTTCAGGTCAGCCTGGTCAGCACCGGCACCGGCGAGGTCCCAGAGACGGTGACCCCGATCGGCTACCACCAGATCCTGACCAAGTACGACGTACAGACCATGGAAGGCACGATCAGCAACGAGTACTACCGGGTGCCGGACGTGCCGAACGTGATGTACTTCGATAACCTCGGCAACGCCCTCCACGGCGCCTACTGGCACAACAACTTCGGCGCCCCGATGAGTCACGGCTGCATCAACCTCCCGCTGGACGTGGCGGCCTGGATGTACGCCTGGGCGGAGATCGGGACCGGGGTGACGGTGATCGCCTAGCCGGTTCGTTCGGCCGGGTCGGGTCCGTTCGGACGCGGCGGTTGGGGAGGGGCGACCATCCGGGATCGCCCCAATCGGGCTGCCGGGGCGGGTCCGGAACCCGCGTCAATGCACCGAACTGACGGCGCTCGCCCGGGCGCTGCTTCATGGTCGCCCCGCCGCGACACTCGACCTGGCGCCTGTCCCAACCCCGATCCGCGGCGCGCGGCGCCGCTTGCACCCGTACCCGGAACTTGGCACCATGCCCCCGTCATCGTTCAGCCCGACCGCCAACGGGGGTGCCCGTGACCGCAACCGAACCCGATGCTCCCCCCGTCAACGCTCCGTCCGGGACCCGCTACGACGCGATCGTCGTCGGCTCCGGCCACAACGGGCTGATCGCGGCCGGGTATCTCGCCAGGGCCGGGAAGCGGGTCCTGGTGTTGGAGCGGCGGGGCGTGATCGGCGGCGCGACGGTGACCGAGGAGGCGTTTCCGGGGTATCACCTCTCGACCTGCTCCTACGTCTGCAACCTGCTCCTGCCGGAGGTGGTGCGGGATCTGGAGATGGTCCGCCACGGGTACGACGTGCGCCCGTTCGACCCCCAGTATTTTTGTCCGTACCCCGACGGGCGCTACCTCATGACCCACCTCGACGGAGCGAAGACGCGGGCCAACATCGCCACGTTCTCGGTCAACGATGCCAACGCCTACGACGCCTATTGGGCGATGTGGGGTCGCATCCTGGCCCGGATGCAGCCGCTCCTACGCGGTCCGGCGCCGGGATGGGCCGAGATCGAGCGCGCCTTTGCTGGACCCGAGGGAATGGAGGACTGGCGGACGCTGACGATGTCCAGCGTCGCCGAATTGCTGGACCGCTTCTTCGAGTCCGAGGAGGTCAAGGGACCGTACGCGACCGGCGGCGTGATCGGCGTCAACGCCGGCCCGCGGACGCCGGGCACCGCCTACGTCAAGTACCACCACCTGATCGGCAGCGTCGGCGGCCACCAGGGCGCCTGGGGCTACGTCCGCGGCGGGATGGGCAGCATCGTCAAGGCCCTGGCGGCCTTCGGGCGGGACCACGGCGCCGAGATCGTCACCGGCGCCGAGGTGGCGGAGATCGACCTCCACGACGGCACCGCGACCGGCGTCCGGTTGCGCGACGGGCGGCGGTTCGAGGCGGACGTGATCCTCTCCAACGCCGACCCGCACCGGACCTTTCTCGGCATGGTCGGGGAGCGGCATTTGCCGGCGGACCTGGTCGATGGCGTGCGCCGATTGAAGGTCAAGGGATCGGTGGTCAAGGTGTTGCTGGGGTTGGGCGAGTTGCCAAACTTTACCGCCCGTCCCGGCACGGAGGTCGGTCCGCAGCACACCGGCGGGATCGTGATCAACCCCTCGATCGCCTACCTCGAAGACGCCTGGGACGATTGCAAGCGCGGTCATCCTTCCCGCCGCCCGTTCATCGACGCCTACATCCAGACCGCGACCGAGGACGGCCTGGCCCCGCTCGGCAAGCACACCCTGAGCATGTTCGTCCAGTACGCGCCCTACGACCTGGCCGAGGGCACCTGGGACGAGCGCCGGGACGAGATCGGCCAGAACATCGTCGAGACATTCGCCGAGTACGCGCCGAACCTGCCGGGGGCGATCGAGCACATGCAGGTGCTGGGACCGCCGGACATCGAGGCCGTGATCGGCATCACCGGCGGCAACATCTTCCACGGCGAGATCCTGCCGGACCAGATGTTCGGCTTCCGCCCGGTGCCCGGCTACGCCGGCTACCGGACCCCGGTCGATCGCCTCTACCTCTGCGGCGCGGGGGCCTGGCCGGGCGGCGCCGTGTTTGGCGCGCCGGGTCGCAATTGCGCGCTGACCGTGCTGGACGACCTGGATGCGGGCGTTCCGCGGGCCGTCGCGGGCTAACCCGGCCACGAGAGGACCCCATGAGCAACAAGAAAAAACCGTCGCAGACGTTCAAGATGCGCGCGGACCACACCTGGCGCTGCAAACCGGGCTACACCATCTTTGTCGCCGATCGCGGCGCGGTGCGGTTCGACTTCCCGAAGGACTGGATCATCGAGCACGGGCCGGACGCGATCAAGATCGTCGACATGCCGCCGCCGGACCACACCTGCTCCCTATCGCTGTCGGTGTTCTACCTGCCGGTTGGAGTCGATTGGTCCGAACTGCCGGTGGACCAATTGCTGCGCGACGCCACCTCGGCCGACACCGAGCACGTCCTGACCCGCGGCGACGTCCACTACGAGCAGCGCCCAGACCTCGAACTCGCCTGGCGCGAAAGCCGGTTCATGGACCCGGAGGAGCAGCGCCCGTCCTACTCCCGCAGCTGCACCGCCCGCGCCCGCAACGTCCAACCGCTGATCACCCTCGACTACTGGCCCGAAGACCGCGACCGCTTGATCCCGGTCTGGGACGAGGTGTTGCGGACCCTGCGCGTCGGCGAGTACATCAAGGATCCGACGCGGGGACCGGGGTATTAGCAAGCCGATCGTCGTGCGTCGGTTTCCCCGCCGTGGCCTGCGGGCCACGGGCGCGGCAAGCAGCGCCCCTACGACGCGCCTCGCAACTGCGGTGTGCCATCCGTCGGGCTCAGCCTCAGCGAGGCTTCGTCGGCGTAGCACAGCCCCTTAAGGCCGGGACCGCGCCCGTCCGTGGAGGTCACGCGCGTCAGGTCAACTCCGACCGGCCTTTCGCCTTCAGCGCCGCCACGATGTGCCGCACGTCCTGGGCACGGGCGCGGTCGGCGACCAGCAGCGCGTCCGGGGTGTCGACCACGATCAGGTCGCGGACGCCGACCAGGGCGACCGGTCGGGCGCCGTCCGACCAGACCACGCAGCCGGTCGCGTCCCGCGCCACCCGGTCGGCCGCGGCGTTGGCGCTGGTGCCGTCGGCGTCGGCGGGCAGCAGCTCGCCGAGGCCGTGCCAGTCGCCAACATCGGACCAGCCCATCGCCGCCGGGACGACGGCGACGCGCTCGGCGTGCTCCATCACGCCCTGATCGATGGTGCTTTCGGCGAGGGTGGACCAGGTTTTGCCCATCACCGTCTCCTGGTCCGGAGTGCCCCAGGCCGACGCGATCCCCATCACCGCGGCGTGGAGGCCAGGCTGGAGCCGCCGCAACTCGGCCAGGAAGGCGTCCACGCGCCAGATAAACATGCTCGCGTTCCAGAGGTGACGGCCGGAGGCGACGTACTCCTCGGCGCGGATGCGGTCGGGTTTTTCGACGAAGCGGGCGGAGCGGTAGACCGCGTCGCCGCCGGTTCCCGCAACGACCTCCCCGGTCCGTTCGATGTAGCCGTAGCCGGTTTCGGGGCGGGTCGGCGCAAGACCGATCGTGGTCAGCCAGCCGGACCCGGCGGCGCGGACCGCGTTGCCCACCGCGCGATGGAAGGCGGCTTCGTCGCGGACATCGTGGTCGGCGGCGAAGCTGCCCATCACCGCGCCGGGGTCGCGGCGGGCGATGATCGCGGCGGCCAGCCCGATCGCTGGGCCGGAGCCGCGCGGCGCCGGTTCGACCACCAGGTTGGCGACGGGGACCGCCGGCAACTGCCGCGCCACCGCGGCGGCGTGGGCGGTGCCGCAGACCACCAGCGTTCGGTCCGGGCCGGCCAGCGGGGCCAACCGGTCGCCGGTTTGTTGCAACAGCGAGCGATCCCCGAGGAGCGGCAAGAGAAACTTCGGCCGACCGGCTCGGCTGAGCGGCCAAAGCCGCGTCCCGGCGCCGCCAGCCGGGATCACCGCCCAGAACCGGGGTTGTCGTGCGATGTTTTGGGGCTGCGGCATGGCGGTGATGGCCTTTCGGGGGCGATGACGCGACGAGCGACTGGGACCGGACCTTCGGCGGGTGTTGCGGAGACGACGCAGAATGAACAGAATCTCATCTGCCAACGGTACTCATCGTCGTCCGGCGCCCGCAATATGATCGGACGGGTCGGCGGCGCGGCCGTTCATGCGTCCAGCAATGGTGGGGGAGACGGCGATGCTGAGTCTGCGCATGGCGAGGCAGCAGCGGAAGTTGACGATCTCGGAGCTGGCCGCGAAGGCCGGCGTGGGGGATTCCACCATCTACCGGATCGAACACGGCAAAGTGCACGCCCGTCCGGCGGCGGCGCGCCGCCTCTGTGCGGCCCTGGGGGTCGAGCCGCACCAGATTATCGAGTTTCGCACGAAACCGCGCCCGCAGTCCGGGCACCGGATCGGCGGTGGGCCGCCGACGGTGCTGGTGGTGGACGACGAGCCACCGATCCGCGCATTGATCGGGGAATTGCTGGCCGAGGAGGGCTACGCCGTCCGTTACGCCGGCAACGGGTTGGAAGCGCTTGCGGCGTTCGCCGGGGCAACCCCGCCGGATCTGGTGGTGTCCGACATCTGGATGCCCGGGCTGGACGGAGAGGCGATGGTCGCGCGGTTGCGCCAAGACGGCCACGCGACCCCCGTAATCCTGCTCACCGCCGCCAGCGATCGGCCCCTGGACCCCACCGTCTTGCTCGTCGGCAAGCCGTTCGACGCCGCCGCGTTGATGGCCGCCATCGACGCCCGGATCTGAGGGGTGGTCGTTGTCGAGGCTCAACCGCGCGCCTCCCGACCGCGCAGGCGCGATTTTGGCGACGGCGTGCCGCGCCACCACCGAGCCGGTGGATTCCCGAACCAGCACCATCGTGCCCCCGTTCTGACCGTTCGGGCGCCGGTGGACAGCGTACGGGACCAGCCCGGCGTGGTGGGTGAAGCAGCGCTCGATCCGGCCGAGCAGCGTGATCTCCCCGCTCTTCCGGTGTTCGACCTGGTACGACCCACCGTGCACCGGGTCGGGAACCGCCTCCGCGACCGCCATGCTGCCCCCATTGCGACGGGTCC
>CADCWE010000235.1:35995-55822 GCA_902806325.1 uncultured Thermomicrobiales bacterium
TCGGGGCTGCTAACATGGGCAACAGGTGCGTGGCAATCACCATCCGTCGGCGCAAGTTCGCCCATCGCATCGCCCACTAACCTAGCGTGCGGACCCCGTTCCGCGACACCATCCGGGGTCCTTTCCCGGTCTGTACGTCCGTCCCGACCGGCACCATCGACGCACCGATATCTCGTCCTTCGCTGGCGTCGTTGACGTGCGCCCGAGCGGCGTCTGGCCGGCTCGTGGTCCGTCAACGGTTCACCGAACAGGGCCCGCGTCCGGACGATGCCCACGGATCAGTAGATTCGTACGATAGTCCACTCGTTCTACGGTCAATGACGTCTATGGTCGATAAACGCCCTCTGCCAATCGTCGCTCCCGTCCGGGGATAACCGTTGCCGCGCGTCCCCACGACGCTGAAGATGATAGGACTCTCACCAAAACTTCCCTATTTGATAGGGCCGAACGGACGAACGATCGGTACACTGCACCTACCGCGGCGCGTCGCATCGGCTAACCCATGTTGCCAAGGGAGTCACGAGCGTGCAAGGTCAAGGCCCCACGTCCCGCCCCAAGGTGTTCGTTGGCATCCCCGCCCACAACGAGGAACGCGCGATCGCGTCCGTGGTCACCGGCGCGCTGCCGCACGCGGCGGCGGTAATCGTGGTCGACGACGGATCGGCGGACCTGACCTCGTTTCGGGCGCGAGCGGCCGGCGCGGTCGTGATCCGCCACCGCCGCAACCACGGCAAGGGGGCGGCGGTGGCGACGGTGTTCGACTACGCGGTCCGAAACGGCGCCGACGCGCTGGTGCTGCTCGATGGCGACGGTCAGCACGACGCGAGCGAGATCCCCGCGCTGCTGGCGCCGGTGCTGGCCGCGGAGGCGGATCTGGTTGTCGGATCGCGGTTCCTGTCGGTTAAGAGCGACGTGCCGCTTCACCGCACCGTCGGCCAACGGGCGTTCAACGTGATGACCGCCCTGGCGTCCGGCGTGCCCTGCTCCGATTCCCAATCGGGATTTCGCGCCTATTCACGCCGCGCCTTGGGCGCAATGCGGTTGACAGAAGCCAGCTTCTCGGTCGAGTGCGAGCAGCAGTTCGAGTGCCTGCTCCACGGCCTGCGCTTGGCCGAGGTCCCAATCAGGTGCTCCTACGACCGACCCGCCAAGCGCAGTGCCTACCGTCAGGGTCTCAACATCTTGGGTCGCCTGGGTACGATGGCCCTCCGGCGCCGAATGCTCGGCCAAAAGCCCGCCGCCATCACGGCCTCCGCCACCCCAGCCGCTATGCCAGACGAGGAAGCGCACGAGCCGGTCGTGGCCATGGCGGCGGACTGAGTAGGGCGAGGAGCGGAACCGGCGTCTAACGCGAACGCAGCCGGTACCGCGCCGATCGGGCGGTAAGCCAAGCCAATCGCCAAACGCCGGCGATGGTGCGGGGTAGCCAGGGAAACCGGCGTTTGCCGGGATCGCGCAGGATCACCGAGCCGTCGTGGATCGCTGCGGACCACGATGCGCGATCGAAGCCGGGCGGTGGGGCATCGTCGGGGAGGGGTGGTTCTCCGCGGGACATGGTGGGCGCCTTTCTCGACTCGGGCACCATCCCCCCTGGTCTGTCGTTGGTCGTTCTCGACGATCGTTGGCCCCGAGGTCCGCCAACGAACGACGCCCGAACTCGCGTTGCACGCCGGTCAAAGCGTTAGGGGCGGGGGGGAGCCGCGCTCCCGGTGCCGGTGTTGGGGACGTTGGCGGCCAGGTTCAGGGTTTGCGTGAGCCGGATCACCTCCAGGGTGCTGGTCTCCGCCAAGCCGAGGACGTAAATCGTGGTCGCGGTGCCCTCGCGTACGGGCACCGACGAAACGCCCTCCACGGCCCCCGGCACCTGCGGTACGCGAACCTCCAAGTTGTAGGTCCCAGCGGGAATGGTGATCGGATCCGACGCTTCCGGGAACCCGGCCCCGGCCAGCGGGTCGTCGCCGTCGGCGAGCGCGATGTTGACGGTCTCGGCGTCCGGCGAGGCGTTGACGACCGACAGCGTGCCGCTGCCGTCGACGACCGGTTGCAGATCCAGTGGCCAGGTCTGGATCTCGATCTCCGCCAGCAGTCCGACGGTGGCGATGGCGTACGTCTTGCCCGCCTCGACGCGAACCACCCGTTCGACAATCGGTTGCGACGGATCGCTGCCCGTTTCGGTCACCGCCAGCCGGTGTTCGCCCGCGTCGAGCTTAAAAATCTCGGTGGCACGGCCGTAGGCGAGGTTCCGGATCGTGCGGTCTCCGTCCACGTAGACATCGATCGTCGGAGCGTCCGGGGTGCAATGGAGGAGGTAGATACTGGCGTCGTCGTTCTCCTCGCCCTGGGCACCGACGGGAGCGGCAGTCACCCATCCCGCTCCCGAAAGCGCGACGAGCAACGCAAGAAGAGGGCCGAGGGCGCGCGTGCTGGCCGTCGCCAAGCGTAACCGTTTCATCAGGGTCTCCTTCGTGACCGATCGGCACCGCCGGCTCGATCCGTCGCGGTCGTTGTGGACCGCCGCCAATTCGTACCGCCCGGCGCGGTGCCCCGATTAAGCCGCCTCGGTCGGAACCGCGGCGGTCTCCCAAAGCCAACTTGACTCGATCCGGTCGGCCGTGGACGCAAAGTCCTCGGCTTGGTCTTCCGCGACCACGATCGTCAACAGCACCGCCTCGTCGCCCTCCAGCGTCACCACCTGCCGCACGGCCCGTGGTCCGACATCCGCCGAGGGCGAAGGAACGGTGTAGCGAATTCGGATCGCGTCGCGGTCGTCGAGCCGGAACGGCTCGGTCACTGCGCCGTCGAACCCGGCGACGGATTCTCCGCTGGCGGCGAGGATCCGGTCGACGACGGCGTCCAACGAACCGTTATCCTGCGGGATCAATGGTAGGTAGGTCACGGCTTCGATGGCCGCGCCATCCGCGCTGGCCGCCACGAATCCGACGGAGTCGAGCGAGACCGCTCCCGGTTCGTCGCCGGCGGCTTGGACCCGAAGTTGATCGTCGGGCACCAGTATCCAATCCCGCGGGTAGCCGATCTGGAACCCGCGATCGGGGTCGGCGAACAAGGCCAACGTGTCCGTCTCCTCGGCCGGAATTGTCGTCGCCGTGGAGCGAACCCGGATCGCAACGGCGGTTGCCGTCAACGAGCGACCCGGGACCGCGGTGGCGGACGGCGCTACGGTTGCCGTCGGCGGAGCGGTCGGTGAGACCGTCGGCCGCGGCGTGGCGGTTGGCGTCGGCTCGGGCGTGTCGGTCGGTGCCGATGTCGGGGTTGGGCTTGCGGTCGCCGTTGCCGACGGCGATGCGGTCGCGGTCCTGGTGGACGTGGGAGAAAGGGTGGGAGTGCGAGACGGAGTAGCCGTGGCGGTTGGAGGAGGTTCGGTTGGGGTCGCCGAGGGCGGTGGCGTAGAGGTCGCCGTGGCGGTGTTGGTCGCAGTCGGCATCGGGGTGCTGGTCTGCGTCGCCGTCGCCGTCGGGATGCTGGTCGGCGTCGCGGTGCTGGTCGGCGTCGCGGTCGGGATGCTGGTCGGCGTTGCCGTCGCCGTCGGGATCGGCGTTCGGGTTGGGATGGTCGTCGCCGTTGGCGTCGGTGAGGGACTGGCAGTGGCGGTCGGGGTCGGGCTTGGAGTCGTGGTCGGGCTTGGAGTCGCGGTCGCGGTCGCGGTCGCGGTCACCGTTGCGGTGGCACTTGGGGCTGGCGATGCCGTGGCGCTCGGCGCCGGCGGTGACGTGGCCACGGGGGAGGGCGTGGGGGTGGCGGTGACCGGGAGCGGAGTCGCCGTCGGCGGCTCGGGCGTGGCCGTCGCGGTCGGCGGGACGGTCGGCGACGGCGGCGCGACGGTTGGCGACGGCGACGGCGATGGCGACGGCGACGGCGACGGCGACGGAGACGGCGGGAGTACGGCGGCGGGCGACGTTGCCGCTGGGGAGGCCGCGGCGCCCGGGGCAAAGGCGCGCAGTACCCCGGCGCTATCTCCCAGATAGAGCCGATCCCCGGCGATGACCGGGTCGCCGGCCATTTCCGCTACCCCTTCGATCCGCCAGCGCTCGGCGCCGGTTCCGGCGTCGAGCGCGTACAGGATTCCGTCGTCGCTGCTGGCGTACACCATGCCACCGGCCACCGAGGGCGCCGCCGCGATAGCGCCCCTGGTCGAGAACCGCCACCGTAAAGCCCCGTCGCCGATGCGCAGGGCGTAGAGGGCGCCGTCGCCGCTCCCGACCAGCACCAGTTCGTCGGTCAGGGCCGGAGGGGCAAGGATGGAACCGCCGGTCGGGAACTGCCATCGAACCGTGCCCGAGGTCGTCTCCAGCGCCCGAACCTGTCCGTCCAAGCCGCCGACCAACACCAGCCCGGCGGGCTCGAGCACGGCCGGTGTCGTGCGGACGATCCCCTGGGCGTCCGACCGCCAGCGTTCGGCCCCATCGGCGGCATCGAGCGCGACAACGGCGGTCCCGCTCACGGCGAAGACCGCGCCACCGGCCACCGCCGGGGACGCCGACACCGGATCGCCGGCGGCGGCGATCCAGCGCGCGGTGCCAGTGACGAGATCGAGGGCGTAGACCCGCCCGTCGTCGCTGCCGGCGTAGACGACGCCATCGACCACGGCGGGCGACGAGACGACGGCGCCGCCGGTCTGGACCCGCCAGCGTTCCGCCCCGGTCCCGGTATCTAGCGCCTGGATCTCGCCGCTGACCCGCCCGACGACGACGAGGTCGCCGGCCACCGCCGGCGCGGCCGGCGCGCCGCCGCTCGTCCGCCAACGCGCCCTCCCTGTGGCGGCGTCGAGCGCGACCAGGGAACCGTCCTCGCTGCCGACGAATACCAGCCCCCCGGCAACGGCCGGGGCGGTGGAGATCGGACCGGCCGCCCGGTACTCCCACGCCGTTTCGACGACGGTGACCGGGCCCGCCGCATCGGATCGGCCGGTGCGGGCGGGGTCGCCGCGATACATCGCCATGGCGTCCGCGTCCACGGCGACGGGCGTGGCGGGACCGTCCTGGGCATGCGCCCCGGCGACCCAGGACTCGCCCCCGATGAGGACCAGGACGAGGAAGACCGCAGCTCGTGGAACCATACCCATCGTGGGGAGGAGGACCCCTTCCGGTTCGGCGCACGCGCGCGTGCCGCCCGCTCGAAGTGGTCGTCAGCCTCGCATCATCATAGGCGAAAGGGGCGATATCCTGTCAATCATCCGAATGAGCCAGATCACGTCCGGGATCGACAGAGGGAGGCGCCAGGTCCGTGTGGGTGGCGATCGTCGAGCGGTTGGTTCGCGGCGGGGTCGGAGAGATGCGGCCGCGTGGCAATTCGATGGTCCCGATCACCCGCGGCCGCCAGTTAATGCGGTCGGAGTTGGTCGGCGGGGGACCGGTGGCGGTCGCCATGGTTGTGCTGGCCGAGGTCCATAACCGATGCTGTCCGCACAAGGTGGTCGGGGCGCGCGGCGACCGGGTGCAGATCGGCACCAACCGCGGCTTCGTCAACGGCTGGACCACGCGCGATCGCGTCTACGGCGTGGCGACGAGGGTGGACGGCCGGCCGATATGAGGGGACGCGGGTGGGCGGGTCGAGTCGCTGCCCGACCGGGAACCGGGTCCACCGGCCGTGAGCCAGTGGTGCTGGTCCGGCGATCGCCGGCGATCGCCGACGCCGACGGTTTGCGAGCGGCGTGGCGGCCGGAGGTGGAGTCAGTCGGGGACGACGCATTCAAAGCACGACCGACGGCTTTGGATCGCGTGGGCGCCACACGGGGCCGGGCAGTGCCGATCCTTCCTTGTCTCAGCGACCACCACCCGGGTACCATCCTCGCATGAACGGACACTCACCGATCGGCGTGTTCGACTCCGGCATTGGCGGGTTGAGCGTGGCGCGAGAGTTGCGCGCCTTGCTCCCTCGCGAGGACATCCTCTACTACGCCGACAGTGCGTTTTGCCCCTACGGGGTGCGCCCCGAAGCCGAAATCGAAGGGCGCGTGCTGGCGATCGCCGGGTGGCTGGTGGGACGCGGGGCGAAGGCGATCGTGGTCGCCTGCAACACCGCGTCGTCGGTGGCCCTGGAGGCCGTGCGGGAGCGATACGGTGGGTTCTGCCCGATCGTCGGCTTGGAACCGGCGGTGCGTCCGGCCGTGGCGATGACCCAGACCGGCAAGATCGCGGTCCTCGCAACGCCCCGGACCGCGGCCGGGGAGCGGCTCGCGCGGTTGGTTCGCCTTCACGCCGGCGCGACTCGGGTGACGACGGTGGCGGCGCCTGGTCTCGCCGACTTGGTCGAGGCTGGTGAGACGGACGGCGACGCGGTGCTGGCGCTGTTGGACCCGCTGCTCCGGCCACTGGTCGCGGCCGGGGTGGACACGCTCGTCCTGGGCTGCACGCACTACCCGTTCGTCGCCGGGGCGATCCAATCGTTGATTGGACCGGAGGTCGCCATCGTCGAGAGCGGCGAGGCGGTCGCCCGGCGAACGCGGGATGTCCTGGCGCTGCGGGGGGGGCTCCGGTCGGGGACCGGTCTGGGTGCCCTGGTGCTGGCAACCAGCGGCGACGACGTGGGGGTCCGTCGGATGGCGTTCCGTCTCCTCGGGACGCCCGTTGTCGCCCCGCCTGGCGCGACGATCCAGGCTCCGGGGATGGCGACGGACGCCGGAACTGCGAACGAAGCAATCCCCGCCGCCGTTTGTTAGCGGTCCGCGACGTCCCGCAACCATCCCAGGCGAGGTTCCGAGACGAAGCCGAAGTTGTAAAACGAGAACTTGGCGACGCCGAAGGCTCGCGCCGCGTCGATCTTGGCGCGCAGGTTGGCCGAGCCGGTGGTCAGCGGATGAAGCAGGCTGAGACCGACCACCAGCTTGGCGGGGTCGCCGACGAGGTCGCGGGCGACCTGGGTCTCGGCGGCGACGGTGGCCGGATCGTGGGCGTAGCCGAGCACGATCAACTCGTCGGCGACGGCGCCGAGGGCGCGCAGATCCATCCCTTCAAGCCAGGCGTTGGCCGTGGGTTTGACGAACGTGGCGGCGGTCAGCGCCAGCGTCGTCCGCGAACCGGCCAGCGCGTCGCGCTTGATCTCGGCGACCAGCTCGGTAACGGTCGACAACCGCGTTCGCACGAACGCGGCGAGGTCCGCCCAGGAGAGCAGGAGCGACGCCACGCCGGTCGTATTTGCCGGCTCGACGGCGGCGACAAACGATTCCTCGGCGAAACGGCGTTCGAGCAAGGCGCGGGTGTCGTGGCGCAGGCGATCCGCGTCAACGCCGTTGTCATCCGCCCGGGCTTGGCAGTGGGCGCAGAAGCAAAGACCGAGCAGCATCTCCTCGACCGGGCCGAGGTTGATCCCGACCAGTTCGTGGTGGTGGCCGTGGGCGAGACCGTGGAAGCCGGCCGATTCGAGGTCGATCGCGTCGAGGTCGTGGTTCGTCGCCAAATCGCGGATCAAGGCGACGAGGTAGCGGCGCACGCCCGGGTTGGCCGGGCAGAGCGCCCACGGGTAGCGGTCGCCGAAGACGTTTTCCTCGCTCGCCTCCGGGTGGACGGCGCCGAGGGCCGAGTTGTGCAAGCCGACGGTCCATGCCCGCAGACCCAGCCCGGCGCTCCGGCACGCCACCGCCGCGTCGTCGAGCACGTCCAGCAGGTCAGTTTGCGGCGTGACGACGGGCCGGAGCGTCGTTTCGCCGTACGCCTTGTCGTCGGGCCGGAAGTAGACGGCCGCGCCATTGGCCAGGAAAACGCGCTCGGCCGACCGCCGGGGGAGCAGAAACTTGGCGCTGTGGTACGAGGCGGCCAGGCTAAGGGCCGTCAGGCCCCATTCGTCCTTCGCCCGACGAACCGTGTCCTCGATGCCCGCGTCGAGCAAGTCCCACGGGTAGATCCACAGCGCGCGTGACTCGGCGGGACTCGCCATGTTGCGATCTCCTGCGTTGCCGATCCAGACGCGAAAATCCCCTCCCCCGAAGTCGGGGGAGGGGTTGGGGAGGGGACCTCGTCGCCGCCCTACCCCTTGACGGCACCCGCCGTCAGACCGCCAAGGATCTTGCGCTGGAAAATCAGCACCAGCGCGACCAGCGGCACGGTCACGATCACCGACGCCGCCATGATCGCGCCCCATGGCTCGTCGTACTGGGAGCGACCGGAGAAGGAGGCGATCGCCGGCTGGACGGTGCGGGCGGAGAAACTGGTGTTGGTGAAGGTCAGGGAGAACAGGAACTCGTTCCAGGCGGCGATGAACCCGAGCAGGCCGGTGGTGACCAATCCCGGCAGCGCCAGCGGGAGGAGGATTTTGTAGAACGCCTGGAAGGGCGTCGAACCGTCGACCAGGGCCGATTCTTCCAGCTCGCCCGGCATGGCGCGGAAGAAGTTGGCCAGCACCCAGACGGTGAACGGCAGGGTGAAGGTCATGTACGTAAAGACCAGGGCCGGGATGGTGTTGTAGAGATTGGTGGCCCGGATCATCTGAAACAGCGACCCGAGGATCGCGATCGCCGGGAACATCGTCATCGAGAGGATGAGGTAGAGGGTGATGGTCTTGCCGCGGAACTTCATCCGACCCATCGCGTAGGCGCAGAACGATCCGAAGACCAGCGCCAGCACGACGGTGGTCAACGAGACGATCACCGAGTTGCGCAGGGCGCGGAGGAAGTCGCCGTTCTCGAGCACGTACTCCAGGTTGCCCCAAAAGACCTCGGAGGGCAGGTAGCGGGTTGGGGTGGCCGCGATATCGGCGTTCGGCTTGATCGCCGCCAGTACCGCCCAGAGGAACGGGAAGACGGTGTAGATCAGGATAAACACCACCAGCGCCCAAAACAGCACCTTGCCGACGATGCGGCTGAAGGTACCTTGGCGACGACTGGTCGCGGAGGCGGCCGTTGCGCGCGGTTTGGTGGCGGCGACGGTGGCCATGCTATGCCTCCTCCAGTTTCACGAGCCGGGTGTAGACGAGAACCAGGAGGCCGATACAGAGGAAGATCAGCACGCTGGCCGCCGAGGTCCTCCCCAGGCGGTCGCCGTTGACCAACGTCTGTTGGGCAAAGATTGCCATGGTCAAGGTTTTGGACGCGTTGCCGAACATGACAAAGATGACATCGAAGACCCGGAACGCGTCCAGTGTGCGGAAGATGAGGGCGACCAACAGCGCCGGACGCAGCATCGGCAACGTCATCTGCCAAAACTGCTGCCATTTCGAGGCGCCGTCGACGGTCGAAGCTTCGTAGATGTCGCCGGGAATGATCTGCAACCCGGCCAACAGCAGCAGGGCCATAAAGGGGGTCGTTTTCCAGACATCGACCGCGATCGCGGTCGGCATCTGCCACTCGGGGCGGGCCAAGAAGGCGATCTTTTGCTCGGGAAAGACGCCGGCAAGGTTGTCGCCGACGAGCGGGATCCAATCCACGAGTTGGGGCAGTCGATTAACGAGCAAGTCGTTGACCACGCCGTAGGCGTCGTTGAACATGTAGGCCCAGAGCCGGGACGAGACGACCGTCGGGATGGCCCACGGGATCAGGATCGCGGTCCGGAGCAGCCCACGGGCCTTAAACTGCGAGTTGATGATTAAGGCGACGATCATCCCCAGCACCGTCTCGATCGCGACCGAACTGACGGTGAACCGAACGGTGTTCCAGAAGGCGGTGATGAACTGGTCGTTGGCGAGCAGGAACTCGTAATTGGCGAACCCGACGTATTCGCGCTCGCAGCCAGCCCGGGCGTTGCCGAAGCCGCCGCGATCTTCGATGCACGAGGTCGTCAGTCCGGCGTTGGTGAAGCTGAGTCGAACGCTTTGGGCCAACGGGTAGAGCGCGACGACGGCCACGATCAGGATGCTCGGCGCTACCAAGAGCCACGCCAGGCGCTCGCGCGCTTTGGCCCACGAGCTTCGGGGGACCTCGCTGATCTTGCCGGGTTGCACGGTGGGCTGAGAAAGCGGCGCCGGAACCGCCTGCTGGCTCATGTTCCCCTCCACCTGTGACGCGCCGGGTGGGGGACAGTACCCCCACCCGGCGATTTCGTGATCGCGCCGCGACCGCTTCCTTCGCGTCCGATCGGTGACTAGCCGCCTGCGATCGCGCTGATTTCCGCCTCCATGTCCGCGGCGGCGGTGGCGCCGTCCTTGTCGCCGGTCAGCACCTGGTTCAGCTGCTGAGAGTAGGCCTGCGACACCTCCGGGTAGAGATCGCCGGTGACGCTGGACGGGCGGGCAACGGCGCCGCCCTGGAAGACATCCTTGAGGCGCGGGATGAACTCGCTGGCCTCGGCGACCTCTTGCGCGTCGTAGACGGCGGCGATCGTCGGCAGCATAGACTGCTCGGCGGCGAACGCCGTTTGGAACTCGGGGCTACACATGAACTTGATGAACTCGATCGCCGGCTCCTGGTTCTCGGAGTACTTCGACACCATCAACTGCCAACCGCCGAGCGTGTCGGCGTTGCGGGCGGCGTCGCCGGTGCCCATCGGCAGCGGGGAAACGTCCACCTTCCCGGCAACCGCCGGGGCCTCCTGACTGGCCGCGAACATGTACGGCCAGTTGCGGGCAAAGGCGAGGTTGCCGGCGGTCCACAGGTTGAGGGTTTCCTGCTCCGCGTACGTGGTCACGCCCTCGGGGGCGATGGTCCCAACCCAACTGCGCGCGCGGTCGAACGCCTCGATCGCCTGCGGATTGTTGATGCTGACGGTGCCGTCCGACTCCACAATGAAGCCGCCGCCATTGGAGACCTGCCACTCCAGGCCGTTGCAGGTCAGGCCCTCGTAGGCCCGGCCCTGGAAGGCGTAGCCGTAGAAGTCCGGGTTGTCGGCCCGCTCGGCGTCCTGGATCGCCTGCGCCGAGGTGGTCAACTCGTCCCAGGTGGTCGGCGCGGTGACGCCATGCTTTTCAAGGAGGTCGGTGCGGAAGTAGAGCAAGCCGGCGTCGGTGAACCAGGGAATGCCGACCAGCACGTCCTCGACCGTGTTGTTCTGCACGATCGCTTCGAAGTGCTGCGCCGCCAGGTCGGCCAGCGGCTCGGCAAGGTTGACCGCGTGTTCGGCGACCACGCCGGGCCAGATCACGTCGATCTGGTAGACATCGATGTCGGCCGACTGGCCGGCGAATTGCTGGCGGTAAGCCTGGAGGCGGGCGTCCGCGGTGCGTTCGCCGCGCTGGAACTCGACGGCGATCCCGGTTGCCTCGGTGAACTTGGCGATCGCGCCTTCGAGGAAGGGACCGTTCGGGTCGGTCGGATCGGCCAACACCGCGGTGATCGACGACCCACTAAGGTCCGTCCGCAATCCGCTCGGCACTACCAGCGTGCTCGCCGCATCCGGATCCGGGATCGGGGTCGCGTCCTGGGCAAAGGCACGACGCGGCGAAGCCCCGGCCAAGATCGCCGCGATCGCCGGCACGCTGACGCCCGCCGCGACGGCCTTCCGGATCATCTCGCGCCGGGTCAACCGTCCGCTCACATAATCGGCCACCAAACGGGTCGCGTTCGTCGAGTTCTTGCCCTGCACCGGTCACTCCTCCAACTACGTTGCTGCCAAACCGGCGGACGGCTTCGTCCGCCGAGGGCCACCCGCATGCGACGTTCCACCGTTCGGATCTTGATGCCAAGCGGAATAACGGTCCCGATCCGCTCGGTCCGACTGGGCGCCCGCAGCTTCGCGGGCTTATACACGGACCCAAGCGGGGGCGTCAAGTGTGGGCCGTCGGTCCGTCGGTTGTTGGTACCACGCTCCTTCCGGGCTCGGACCCGTTACCCGCCTTGCTTCGTCGGCGCGGTTCGCAGCAGACCGACCGCGCGCCGGTGCGCCGGCGGCGTCACCGCGCCCTCCAGCAGCGGATCGCCCGTCGTCACCATCCAATCGCGGAGGAGCGCCATCAGGTCGTCGCGCACCGGGGTCTGGTCCGGGTCGTCGGCCAGATTCGTCCGTTCGAGGGGGTCGGTCGTCAGGTCGTACAGCTCGACCGGCGGGTGATAGGCGGTCGCGGGGTCGTCCGGGAACACCGGACGGCAGCGGGGGCACCAGGACTGGGACGGGTCCATGAACGCGGGCGCGGCGGCGAAGTTGACGATCAGCTTGTGACGTTCCGTGCGGACGCAGCGTTGCGGGTCGTAGTAGTCGTGCTCCGTCATCTCGGCGTGAACGTGGTCCCGGTGGCGGTTGGCGGTGCCGTCCAACACCCGGCGCAGGTCGCGCCCTTGCACGGCCGGGGCGATCGGCAACCCGACCACGTTCAGCACCGTCGGGAACAGGTCGATGTTGGAGACCAGCGCCTCGGGCGTCCGGCCCCCGACCCAACCCCGGGCGGGGAAGCGGACGATCAGCGCGGCCTCGATGCCCGGGTCGTAGAGCGAGCACTTGGCCCGTGGCACCGCCAGCCCGTGGTCGGTGGTGACGACCAGCAGCGTCTCGCGCTCCAGCCCCAGCGCCCCCAGCCCGGCCAGCAGCCGCCCGATCGTGGAGTCGACGGACCGGATCGCGCCCTGCAGTTCGGCCAATTCGACGCGCGCGGACGGTTCGTCGCGCAGGTAAGGGGGAACGGTGACGCCCCGCTCGAGGTCCGGCACGACACCCTCGCCGAGGAACCCCATGAAGCCGATCTCGTCCGGATGCGGCGCCCGGTGGGGTTCGTGGTAGCCGACGTGGAGGAAGAACGGGCGACGCCCTTCGGCGTAGCCCGCCAGCAGGGCCAACGCCCGGTCGGTCATGCGGTCGCCGGGGCCGGGCGGCACCAGCACGTCCAACCCGCAGCGGGCGGCGATCTCGGCCGGATCGACGCTGCGCGACTCGTGGTGGATGCCGACCAGGGCCGTCGTGAAGCCAGCGGCCCGGAGGACCTGACCTAGGTGGCGCTCCTCTGGGTGGAGATCCCAACCGAATCCGGAGTGGGTCAGTCCCATCACCCCGTTGCTGTGCGGGTACCGGCCGGTGAAGAGCGACGCCCGGGAGGAGCTGCACTGTGGGGCCGTGCAGAAGGCGCGTTGGAACCGCACGCCATCGGCGGCCAGGGCGTCCATCTGCGGCGTCTGGACCGTGGCCACGCCGTAGCAGCCAAGGTGGCGGCCGAGGTCGTGGCAGGTCACGATCAGGACGTTGGGGCGCGCCGGCTCGTGGTCGGGCGGGGTTCCTTGGTCCACCGGATCGCCTCCTAGCCGGTCGCGTCGGCCACGGCCCGCATCAGCGCGCTCACCCGCGCCGGGTCGACCGGGTTCCAGGTGATGCCGTCCTCTTTCAGGCTCGACCCGACCACCGCACCGTCGGCCAGCGCCAATTGGGCCGCGGCCTGCTCGGCCCGGAAGCCGGTGTTGATCAGGATCGGGACGCCGCGGCCCCCGATCGCCGCCTCAACCTGCTCCAAATCCGACGCCGCCACCGCCTGACCGGTGATCCCGCCGGAGACGCAGACCGCGTCCGGGCTGGAGGAGAAGACGACGGAGCGGGCGAGGTCGGCGATCGGGCGGGGGGCGATCGGGGCGGCGAACTCGGCGTTGATGTTGAACAGCAGCCGGACGTGCTCGGCGTTCAGGGCCCGGCGGTAGCGGAAGGCGTCCCCGGCCGATCGCGTCCAAAGCCCAAAATCGCCGGCGAAGGCCCCGGCAAAGATTTCTCGCGCGAAGGCGGCGCCGCTGGCCGCCGCGACGGCGATGGTGGCCTTTGGGTCCCAGAGCACGTCGACCCCGAACGGGACCGACAGCTCGCTGCGGCAGGCGGCGACGACATCGGCCATCCCGGCGACGGAGGCGGGATCGGCGTCGAGCTGGTAGGGGCGGTCGTTCTCGTTGCAGAACATCACGGCGTGGATACCGCCCGCTTGGAGGGCATGGAGGTCGCGCTTGGCCCACTCGCGGACCGCCCCCATGCCGCCGACGGCGTCGTAGAGGGGGGAGCCGGGGAGGGCGGGGAGGTGCACCATGCCGATGATGGGCTTGGGGGCGCGGGTGAGGGCCGAGAGCCAGGTGGTGGGAGGCATAACCATACGTGTCCTTCGGATCGGGTGATGCGTGATCCGCTGCCCTCGTCGCTCGGGGTCTTTAGCCTCGGGCGACGGGACCATTCCGTTCGCCGGCTTCAGCCATCCGCCCGAACGTCGCCGTCACGGCACCTCGTACCGCCCCGATTTCGCGGTGATCCGCAGCCGGAAGACGACGGTCTGCGCCCCCAAGTCCGGCACGTCGGCCGGCGGCGGATAGACGATCCGTAGCGCCCGGGCGCGGGCCTCCGGTTCGGCGATCTCCTCGAAGACCGCCTCGGCGATGGCGCTGCGCCAGCGGTCGGGGGCTTCGGCCTGGTCGACCTCGACCGAGACCAGCGGTTGGGCGCGCATCAGGCGCAGCTTGCGCCCCGGACCGCTGTGGGCGTAGATCGCCGCCCCGTCGTACCCATAGGCCAGCGGCACCAGGTACGGCCGGCCGTCCTCGCCGTCGCCGTGGGCGCAGCAGGCGATCCTGCCGACGATGGCGGTCCGGAACAGGTCTTCGATCTGGTCGTCGGGGAGGACGTGGATGGTGCCCATGGCGGCGGCTAGTCCTTTACGGCGCACGGGTTACTCCGCAGCGCCGTTGCGCAAGGCGGAGTCCAGGATCGAACGCCATTTGGGGTGCCGCGGTTCGACACCGAGTTCCGTGATGACGAGCCGGATCACGGCGGCCAGAGGGACGATACCGGTTGGGAGGTGGAGTTTGGAAATGTCCGTTGCGCCGGCTGGGGCACCGACGTGGTGGTGCGGAAACGTGATCGGGCTGTGGCCGTCGCGGTGCCAGTGGTAGGCGAGGAGTTCCCGGTCATCCGCATCGAGCACGGCGGAGAAGTAGCCGAGCGTGGTGACGTTCCAGCGGCGCGGGTCGACGCCGTCGGCGGTGACGGCAAACGAGTGTCGGACGCGGATGCGTATGCCCAATGGGCCGTCGAGCCGAACCGATTGCCCCGCGGGTGCCAAGAAGGCAGGCCGGGACGTCGCTTCGAGGCGCGACGTGGGCACGATGAATGGCGCGTCGGTGACAAGGGCAAGCGCTTGACGGACCGGGCGGAAGAACGCGTCGGCCGCCTCTTTCGGTGTTCTACCGGACAAGTGGGATCAGCATTTCCATCTCTACGAGCTTGGAGTGGTTGGTACCCTCAAAGATTTCTGGAGGCGTATAGGCCCCTGCGTCGTAGCGGCGCAGGAACTCTTCGCCGCTGATGCCGAAGGTGGCGTGCGCCGCCTCGTCGAACATGACCCGGCTTTCTTCCTCGGTGATCCATTGGATGGGCGGGATGTCGTCGTCGTCCGGGGCCGGTTGGACATTAGTCGGCTGGTGGGCGATGGTGGCCATGGCGTCGCTCCTTCGTCGCCATCCTAGCACAGGAACGCGGACGGTTACCGGTAGTTGTGCGCGGCCGGGGCAACCAGGCGGAGGTCGTGGCCGCGCCCGTTGCGTTGTTGCAGATCCGACGGGTCGTCGCCCTGGGGGCCGCGGCCGGCGGCGACGACGTCGATCTCGCGGGGGGCGGGGATCTGGCCCAGGGGACCGGTTGGGGCGTGGGCGGCTTCCAGGCGGTGGAGGCGGTGGGCGATCAGGTTGAGGTTGCGGTCGCGGCGCTGGAACGTGCCTTCGACGAGCAGGAACGGCTCGGCGCGGACGATCAGGCGCTGCTCCTCGTAGAGGGCCGGGTAGACGATCACGTTGAGCAGGCCGAACTCGTCCTCCAGCAGCAAAAAGGTGATCCCCTTCGCGGTGCCGGGGCGCTGGCGGCAAACGACCAACCCGGCCACCCGCACCGGCGCCCCGTCCGGCACCCGTTCTAGGTCGGCGATGGTGGAGAGGCGCGGCGGCAGGTGGGCGCGCAGCAGCCCCAGCGGGTGGTAACGTGGCGAGAGGCCGAGCGTGGCGTAGTCGGTCACCATCTGCTCCCACGGCCCCATCGGCGACAGCGTCACTCCGACCATGTCCTGCGCCGTCGGCAGCGCCAGCGGTAGCTGCTTGCCGGTCTCGGTCTGCGTTCGCGCGGAGCCGAAGCGCTTGACGGGCAGGAACAGGCCGAGCTGCCAGAGGGCTTCCCGGCGGCCGAGGCCGAAGCGGTCGGCGGCGCCGACCGCGACCAACCGCTCGGCGGCTTCCAGGCGCAAGGGGACGCGGCGGACCAGATCGGCCAGGGAGCGAAAGTCGCCGCCGGCGGCGCGCTCGCGCTCGATCCGGAGAGCGGCTTCCTCGCCCAGGCCATCCACGTAGCCGAGGCCGATCCGGATCGCGCCGCCTTCGACGGAGCAGCGGGCGGCGCTTTGGTTGAGGTCCGGCGGCAGAACGCGGAGGCCGTGCCGCTTGGCGTCGTTGGTCAAGACGTGGGGCGGGTAAAACCCCATCGGCTGGTTGTTGAGCAGGGCGCAGGCGAACTCGGCCGGGAAGCGCTGCTTCAGCCAGCAGGACTGGTAGGCCAGCACGGCAAACGCCGCCGCGTGAGCCTTCGGGAAGCCGTAGGAGGCGAATCCCATCAGTTGCTTGAACACGCCGTGGGTGGTTTTGGGGTCCACCCCGAGCGCCCGAGCGCCGTCGCGAAATTGGTCCCAGAGGCGGACCATCGCCTCGCGGGAGCGCTTGCGACTCATCGCCCGGCGGAGTTGATCGGCTTGGCCGGCGGTGAACCCGGCCAGGGCCATCGCCACCTGCAAGACCTGCTCCTGGTAGAGGACGACGCCGAGGGTTTCGCGCAGGATCGGCTCCAGGCTGGGGTGGTCGTAGGTCGGGACGTAGTTGGGGTCGCGGCGGAGGGCTTCGCGGCCCTTGACGTAGGGGTTGACGGCGCCGCCGAGGATCGGGCCGGGGCGGACGATGGCGACCTGGACCACCAGGTCTTCGAGGCAGCGGGGCCGGGTCCGGAGCAGGGTTTGGATCTGGGCCCGGCTCTCGATCTGGAAGGTGCCGACGGTGTCGCCGGCGCAAATCATGTCGTAGACCCGCGCGTCGCCGAAGTCGAGCCGGCTCAGATCGACCGGGTCGTGGCCGGCGGCGGCGATCAGCTCCAGGCACTCCTCGACCAAGCTCAGCATGCCGAGGGCCAAAAAATCGATCTTGACGAAGCGGGCGTCGTCGCAGGAGTCCTTGTCCCACTGGACGACGGCGCGGCCTTCCATCGCCGTCGGCTGGATCGGCACCAGGTCGGTTAAGGGTTGAGAGGCGATCACCATCCCGCCGGAGTGCTGGGTGACGTGGCGGGGGAAGCCGGCTAGTTGGTCGGCGATCTCGACCAGGTGCTTCCAGGGCGGGGCGTTTTTGCGCTCGGCGTACTCCGGGATCCGCGCTAGCTCCTGGTCCAGTTCGCGGGCGGAGCGGGGTTCGCTGAGTTTGGCGATCCGGTCCAGATCCGGCGCGGGCAGGCCGAGGGCCTTGCCGACGTCGCGCACGGCCGAGCGCAGGCGGTAGGTGGAAAAAGCGCAGACCATCGCCGCCCGGTCGCGGCCGTACTCGGCGTAGACGCGGGCGATCAGGCGCTCCCGGATCTCGCGCGGGAAGTCGATGTCGATGTCGGGCACGGCGGCCAGGTCCTCGTTCAGGAAGCGGCCGAGAAACAGGCCGTGGGCGAGCGGATCGACCGGCGAGAGGCCGATCAGGTAGCAGACGATCGAGCCGACCGAGGAGCCGCGGCCGCGGCCGGGCGGGAGGTGGGCCTTGGCGCGGGCGCTCTCGGTGCCGCGCAGCTCGACGGCGACCTCCTGGGCGAGGCGCAGCAGATCCCGGTAGAGCAGGAAAAACCCGGCCAGCTTGTGTTTGGCGATCAAGGCCAGCTCTTCGGCCAGGCGGGTCTCGGCGGCCTCCCGGTTCTCCGGGTAGCGGTCGGGCAGCGCGGCGCGGCAGACGTCGACCAGGACCCGCTCCGGGCTGTCGCCGCCGCTCGGGTGCTGGGGGAAGGTGTAGGCCAGATCCCGGCACAGATCGAACCCGGCGCAGCGCTCGGCGATCTCCACGGACGCGCGGATCGCTTGGGGGTAGCGGGCGAAGCGGGTCGCCATCTCCTCGGGCGCGCGGAGGTGGAACTCGGCGTTGGGGCGGCGCTCGCGGTGGGTGGCGTCGAGCGTGGCGCGGTGGCGGATCGCGACCAGCACGTCCTGCAACCGGTGGCGCTCCGGTCGGTGGTAGTGGACGTTGCCGGTGGCGACGGCGGCCACGCCGACCCGCTCGGCGAGGGCGACCAGGCGGGCGACCCGCCGCGTGTCGCCGTGGACGAGGTTGTGCTGCAACTCGACGGCGACGTTGGCGGGGCCGAATGATTCGCCATAATATCGAAGCAGGCGCTCGGCCTCCGGCAGCCGGTCGGCGTCGACGAGGCGGCTGAGGCGACCCCGGCGGCAGCCGGTGAGCAGGATCAGGCCACCGGCGTGGGCGGGCAGCAGGGCGGGGTCGAGGCGGGGGCGGCGGTCGTCGGCGGGGACGAGCGATCCCCCCAACCCCTCTGCCCCCCTGGTCAGGGGACCAGGGGACCAGGGGGGCAGAGGAGGATAGGAGGAGTTGGGGGAAACCGCCGCCCCCTGGTGGTGGGCGGCCGTGATCAGGCGGCAGAGGTTGGCGTAGCCGGCGGGGGTTTGGGCGAGCAGGGTCAGGTGGCCGTCGGGGTTGTCCGGGTCGTCCGGGTCGCCGTCGGCGATGGTCAGCTCGGCGCCGATCAGCGGGGTGATCCCGGCGGCGTGGGCGAGGCGGGCGAACTCCATCGCGCCGTGCAGCCCGTCGTGGTCGGTGATCGCCAGGGATCGATAGCCGAGCGCGACGGCGCGATCGACCAGCTCTTCCGGGACGGAGGCGCCGTCGAGGAAGGAGTAGGCGGTGTGGAGGTGGAGTTCGGCGTAGTCGCCGGGCAAGGGGGGCATGGGGGTGGCCGTAGGGGGTGGCTCGGGACGACGACCGTGAGCCAGCGTGGCGCCCCGCGGCGCCCGGAATCGGCGCGGCCCGTCCCGTCACCCGGTGCCGGGCGATCGTGGCGGGAACCGGGGCGCGGCGTTTCGGAGTCACCATCCGTTCCCGGCACCGGGCGGCGTCCGTCTCCCCGCCGCCCCCCCGTCAGTACCCCTGCGCATACCAGCAATCCTCCTCGCGATCGTGAAAGACGGTCCGGAGCTCGCCGCTCGCCAGGAGCAGGCGGAGGTAGCGGCGGCGCAACGGGCGCTCGTGGCGCCACCATTCGTCGTCGATCTGCCAGGCGTCCTGGACCTCGGCGACGGGGTGGCGGCGACCGCGGTCGATCAGGACGATCGGGTCGCCGCCGGGGCCGGTGCGGACCTCGATCGGGCGCGGTTGGTTCAGGGGTCGTAACGGGTCAGGGCGTGCCGGCGTTCGGGGATCCGGGACCACGGTTCCACCTCCACGATCCGATACAAGGGCGAACGTCCGTAGCGTTGGCTGAGCTGGCGGGCGGCTTCCACCAACGGCCGGGAGCGGCGGGCACGGGGGCCGAGCCCGGGCAGGCTGGCCTGGCGGTCGGCCTCGGCGGTCAGGCCGGCCAACTCCAACACCAGCGCCTCGGCCGCCGTCGGGAGTTCGACGGCCGCCGGGAGCCAAGCGGTGGCGCAGCGCCTCCCGCAGCCCGTCCAACCCGACCGGGCCGCCGAGGGTCATCCGCTTTTCCCAGGAGCGACCACCATCCAGCAGCACCTGGAGCCGGGCCTGGCGGACGTGGCGCCCGCGCAGCTCCGGCCGGGCAAAGGCGCGCTCCAGGAGGATCTTGACCCCCAGCAGCAGGGTCTCCCGGTTCGCGGTCGGAGCGGGCAGGGTCAGGTGGGCGACGACGGTGGTCTCGCGCTCGCGCGGCACCACCAGCGCGTCGTCGCGGCCGTTGGCGAGATCCCAGGCGCGGCGACCTTCGGCCCCGAAGCGGGCGGCGATCGCCGCGCCGGGCAGGGCGGCGA
>CADCWE010000236.1 GCA_902806325.1 uncultured Thermomicrobiales bacterium
CGCGCAGTTGGATCGGGACGTCGACATCGGGCACCGGACGTTGCGGGCGACGTTCGGGCACATGATCTTCAACGTCCCGTTCTGGACCGCGTTCCTGGCCGGGCAACCGGCCGATGGAGGGTATTCGGCCGATGCCCAGCCAGACGACCGCTCGCTGGCCGCGCTGATCGACCACCATGTGCGCTCCTACGCGGACTTTGCGAGCGTCGCGCGCCGGTTGCGCGACGAGCAGCGGCTGGGAGAGACCTTCGTCGACCACTACGCCGTTCGCAAGTCGTTCGCCGGCACGATCCTCATGGTCGTCGAGCACAATGCGGAGCACCGCACCGAATTGCTCCACATCCTCGAGCGCCTCGGCGTGCCCGAGCTGCCCGAAATCGACCTCGGCGTGTGGGACTACATGCTGCTGAACACCTAGGAGGTCGTGCCCCGCATACCCACCCCTGCTCCTGCCCCCAGCGATTGCCGAGCGATGCGCCCTAGACTAACCGGTGTCGGACGGCGATGCCGGCGGCCTCCCGCCGGTTGGCCGCCCCCAACTTGCCAAGCACGTTGGCGACGTGGGACGAAGCGGTGCGGGGACTGATGAACAGCCGCGCGGCGATCTCCGGATCGGTGAGGCGTTGGCAGAGGAAGGACAGCACCTCCCGTTCGCGCCGGGTCAGGTCGAATCCCGGCGGCGGCCACGCCGGGGATGGGCCGGCGCCCTCGGCCGCGTTGGGCGCGGCGCCCTGGGCCGGTCTGTCGTCGGACGGATCAACGGCCGCGCGCGGGGAGTGGTCGACGGGTTGGTTCCCCGTCGCGCCGGTCAGCACCGCGTCGGTCTCGGCCAGCGCCCGATCCAGCGACATGCCGCGACCCGCCGCGAACGCGGTCCGCCAATCCTCCTCGCCCAGCCCGCGCCGCGCCGCCGCCGCGGCCCGCTCGTACGTGTCGCGCGCGGGCAGCGAGTACGCCGCGCCGCCGGTCTCGAGCAGCCTCGTCGCGGCGCCGAAAAGGCGGGCCGCGGCGGCGCATTCCCCGCGGAACGCCGCCAGCGTGGCCGCGTCGGCCAGGCCGTCGGCGAGCGCCGGCTCGCTTCCCCGCCGGCGCAGGCGGCGGAGCACGTCGGCGACGGTGGCGGCAGACCCGTGGAAGTCGCCGCGCTCGCCGCCGATCAGGGCCAGGTAGTGCAGCGGATCGCTCGCACCAATCTCGTCGCCGCCGAGTTCATACAAGGAGACCGCCTCGGTGAGCAGGCGGACGGCGCGCTCCCACTCCCGGCGCGCGTAGGCAACCAGCCCGAGGTGGAACAGCGCGTGCCCGATCCACACCTGGCGTCCGCGCGCTTGGGCGTGCGACGCCGCCGGCACCTGCGCCAGCGCCCGCCACTCCGCCAACGCGCGCTCGACCAGCGGCTCCGCCTCCCCATACCGGCCCTCACTGACCAGCACGCCGACGAGCAGCGACCGCCCGATCGCCGCCCGCCGCAGATCCCCGGCCTCGCCCGCCCGCGCCAGCCCCCGCTCCAGCGACGCCTCCGCCCGCGTCAGGTCGCCCTGCATCTGGCAGACCAGCCCGAACCCGATCAGGGCGCCCGCGTGGTCGGTCGCCGGCAGGGACTCGCCCAGCCGCTCGGCGATCGCCAGCGCCCCGTCCAACCAGCGTCGTCCCTCGACGAGGTGACCGTACTGGTACCAGACCATGGCGAGGGGACCCGCCATCCGGACGTGCGCGACCGGATCGTGGACGGCCAGCCAGCCCAGCGCGGCGCGCAGGTTGGCCTGGTCGGTTTCGAGACCGAACGCGCCCATCCATTCGTCGGCACCGGCCTCCCACAGGGGCACCGTCGCTTGCTCCACGAGGCCGGCGAAGTACGCGGCGTGCCGGCGGGCGGTCTCGTCGCGCTCGCCCTCTGCCTCCAGGCGGTCAAGGGCGTACTCGCGGATCGTCTCCAACAGGCCGAACCGCGGGGCGCCGTCCGGGTTGCCGTCGGCGCGCTCTTCCTGCCGGACCAGGCTCTGGTCGAGCAGCGCTTCCAAACGTTCCCCGATCGTCGTGGCCTCTCCTCCCGCGACGGCCGCCGTGGAATCGAGCTCGAACCCGCCGACGAAGATCCCGAGGCGACGGAACAGCGCCGCCGCCTCGGCGTCGAGCAGGTCGTAGCTCCAGGCGATCGCGTCGCGCATCGTTTGCTGGCGGGGCGGGAGGTCCCGCGCCCCGTCGCGCAGCAGCCGCAGGCGGCCGTGCATCTGCGCCAGCAGCGCCGCCGGGGACAGGAACTTGGCCCGCGCCGCCGCCAACTCGACGGCGAGCGGCAAACCGTCGAGGGCCCGGCAGATTCCGGCCACCGAGGCCGCCGTCGTGGCGTCAAAGGGCAGGGTCGGCCGCACGGCGCGGGCCCGCTCCAGGAACAGGCGCACCGACTCGTTGTCGGCCAGGAGCGCGGGATCCGGCGGCGCGTCCACTGGCGGCACCGGCAGGGGTTCGATGACCGCCTCGTGCTCCCCCCGGACCCGCAAGGGCGCCCGGCTGGTGGCCAGCACCTGGAGGGCGGGGCAGGCGGCGAGCAGCGCGGCGACGAGTGCCGCGGCGGCAGCCAGGAGGTGCTCGTTGTTGTCGAGCAAGAGCAGGGTCTGCCGCGGGCGAAGGACCCGGGCCAACTCGTCGGTGATCGGTTGGCCGGGCGCGGGCGTCAACCCGACGGCCGTCGCCACCGCCGCGGGGACAAGCGCGGGATCGGAGAGCGGGGCAAGATCGACCCAAACCACCCCGTCGGCAAACGCGCCAGCCACCTCGTCGGCGACGGCGAGGGCGAGCCGGGTCTTGCCGACGCCGCCGGGGCCGGTCAGGGTCAGCAGCGGCACAGCCTGGTCGAGCAAGAGCAGGCGCGCCCTTGCGCGCTCGGCTTGGCGACCGATAAGCCGAGTGCGGGGGATCGGCGGGAGCGCCCAGGCGACAGCGACCATAGGAGATCCCCCATGGTTACGGACCAGATGCAACACACGGTGTGCCCGATTCCACGAGCACCGCGGCGAGGCACATCGTACTTGCCGCGCGGCGAGCCGTCGGCCGGGTCCGGCGGGTTATCCGGTGGCCGTCGCAAGCGGCGAGTCGTCGCGGTTCGCCCACTCCGCCAACGAGGCCGCGTAGCCCCGCGCGTTGTCCCAACCGAGGAGCGCGGCGGCGAAGATCGCCGTGGTGGAGCGGACCCTAGCCTGGCAGTAGCCGATCGTCTCCCGGTCCGGCGTCACCCCCGACTCGGCCAGCGTGGCGCGCAACGCGGGCGCGGGTTTGAGAACGGGAACCTCCTCGTCGACGAAGTAGCGCTCGATGGGCAGGTTGACCGAGCCGGAGATGTGGCCCACCCGCTTGTTGCCGAAGGGATTGTCGGTGCCGGCCAACATCTCCGGCCAGATGACGTTGACGACCCGGACCCCGGGATCGGTGTGGCGCTCCCGCAACTCGGCTAGCCGGACGCGCATCGCCTCGCGTGGCCGCGGGAGGAACCCGCCTTGGGGCGGGAAGGTGTCGCGAAACGTCACCAAGCGGCGTTGGTCGAGCCACAACCGCCAGCCGCCGTTGAGCACCCGCACGTCGGCGTGACCGCAGTAGCTCAGGATCCACCAAAGGCGGGTGGCGGCCGTGCCGTTGCCGTCGTCGTAGGTCACGACGGTGGTGCCGTTCGAGACGCCTTGGGCTGTCATAAGGGCTGCGAAGGGTTTCGGGCCCGTCACGTGGACCTCGTCGTCCGGGTCCTTCAGCCAACCCGGCGGCACCTCCGCTTCGCCGCCATCGGCATCGTGAAGGCGAATGGGACCCGGGATGTGGGCGCGGCCGTAGCCGACCGGGTCACCACAGTCGACGATGCGAAGGTCGGGATCATCGCGGTGTTGCCACAGCTAAACGGGCTCGACCAACGGTTTGGACCGCGCGTACCCGTCCAGAATGAATGCACATCGACGCCTCCTTTCGCGGCGGGTTGTGAGTGAAGGGTGTCGGTTGACCACCCCAGCCGCCGGTCGGCGGTTCGGTCGGAAGGTCGGCCTCGATCCAGGCCCGGATGCCGCCCTTGAGGTAGGCCACGTCCGCGAACCCCATGGCCTTGGGGGCGTTGCGGCGAGGGCGGACATCGCGCCATGATCGCAGACCGCCACCACGGAAGTGACGCGGGCCTGCAGCCGCCGTTCGCGCGAGTCCTCGGGCATCTCCGTGTCGGCCACGACCGGCGACTTTCCGCTGAGACCGCGATCGCGCCTTGGACCACGCCCGCGCCGCGCCAGTTTGCCAAGTCCCGGACATCGAAGACCACGGTCGCCGGGTCCTCCGCCCGCCGGCGGCGGCGCCGGGGATCAACGCCGCCCACTTGCGGCGACCATCTGACCGAAGGCCTTCGGCATTTTGGTCCTTTTGTCGGGCTCGTGTCGCATGTCTTCACGTCCTTGCGCGGGTTGTCGGTACGTTAACGCAGGGCTTCGATTGCGTCCACGGTTCTTCACACCACCCGAATACGCCCTGCGCCCAACCACCTCGAGTGCCGGGAGCGCGCGGACGTCCGTGGGGTGTTGAGCGAGGCCAGCGAGTCCGCTGAGCAGAGCACGACCATCACGCGGCAGGCGCGGATCGCCGCGGCGATCTCCCCGGCCCGGGCGGCGGCGCCGACGATGCCGCGGCGGTCGATCCAGACCCGGACCCCGGCCGCTTCGAGGGCGTCGGCGACGGCGATGGCGCGGTCGCGGTCTCGGCTGGCGTAGCTGAGGGGGACGTGGGGCCCCGAATCGCCTTCGCCGGGCAGCGGCTCGCGTTGGAGGGCGTCGCGCGGCAAAGGGGTCGTTCGGGCATCGGTGAATCCTGGGACGGCGACGGGACGGCCGGGCGATCATGGGGCGTCATCGGTCCGATGTCTACGCCGGAACCCGTCGGCATCGCGCGTGCTCGACGACGAGCGGAGCACTCCCCATGGCGTCGCCCCGGCTTCCACGGCCAGAAACCGGTCCGGGCGGAGGTGGCGCGTTTACCGGCTTAGTGCGTTGGACCAGTCAAGGTAATGACGAAGCGGAACACGCGCACTGGCGCGTCAGGCATCTCCACCTGGACCTCCGCCAGCCACTCCCCGCCCATGCCGAGGGCGACCCGCCGCGCGACATAATGGCCGGGATACGCCATCGGCGCGTCCTTGGTCGAGACGCCGTGGTGCATCGCCAGCGAGCGGGTGCGGATCGTCACCACCGCGTCGGTGACCGGGGCGCCGGTTTCGTCGGCCAGGACCACGGTCAAGGTGTTCGGGCCCGCCCTGTCCTCGGTCGCCAAAAGGCTTGCGGTGAGATCGTCCAGCGCCACCGGCGTGCCCAACGGGATCGGGTCGCACGCCGGAACAGGCGTTGCGGCGCCTGGCGTGGCGATCAGGACCGGGCAGGGGGAGCCGCCCGGTGTGGCCGCGCCACGTCGAGCGGATTGTCCGGACGATGCCGCCAGCGCCAGGGCCATCGCGGCGACCACGGTGGCGATCCAGACGGGGATACGGCTGGGGTTGTGGCTCTGGGACATGGTGTTTCCCATCCGTAGCGACGGCGGTGAGTCAGAGACGACCGGGCCAACCTTCGGTGCGTGCCCGCGGCTCCCGGCCCCGGTTCGGCTCTATTGGGTCGCGTCGACCAGCCACCGCTCCCCGGATCGGACAAAGACCACCCGCGCCGCCTGCAACCGGGCGGTGTCGGCCGCGGCCGGGGTGCCGTCCACCGGCGCGTCGTGGGAGTGGGTGGTCGGGTTGTCCAGGGTGACGATGGCGCTGACCCGGCCGTCGGGTAGTTGCGTCACGTTGGTGACGGAGGCCACCGCGACCCTCAGTTCCGGCGGCAGGGCGACGGCCGGGGTTGCCACCAAATCAACGAATGCCTTGGTCGGGCCGTTGACGAAGGCGGGCCGGATGTTGTCGTCGCTGAAGACGGCGAGGCGCTTCAACGTATCCCTGGCGTTGGCGCAGGCGACCATCAGGCGGGCGGTGGCGTTAATCTGGGCCACCGTTTCCGGATCGGCCGGAACCCCGCCCGCGATGGGCGAGGCGCCGGGTAACCCGACCGCGGACCCGGTGTCGGTCGCGGGGGCGTCGCCGACCTCGGGGATGGATCCGCCGCCGTCGTCCGGGTCGGGCGTCACGGCCAGCGCTTGGAGGGAGGCGACGGTGCGCGGTTCGATGACGCACTCGTCGGGCGCGGGGGCGTCGCGCGAGGCCATCGTCGCGTCCTGAAGCGAGCGGAGATAATTGACGGTGTCCCAAATTTCCTCGTCGTCCAGCGTTCCCGACCAAGCGGGCATCGCCGTGCCCTCTTTGCCGTACTTGATCCAGGCAAAGTAATCGATGTCGGCGTGGGCGCGGGAATGGGACGATGTGAGATCGGCCGGTGGGATGCCTTCCAGGCTCGCCGCCAGCGGGCCGTCGCCCCGACCCCCGGTGCCGTGGCAGGAGATGCAGTTGGCCTGGAAGGCGTCGGAGCCGCGCTGGATGGACTCGGCGCTGGAGGGGATCGGGTTGACCGAGGCGATCGCGTCCGTGCCGCCGCCGGGACCGAGTCGGGCTTGAAACAGCAGGATCGCCCCGAGCGCGATCGCCACCCCGCCCAAACCGGCCGCTTCCTTGCGCAGCGGCGACCCGCCGGCAACGAAGCCCAGCGCCAACCCGCCGATCCCCAGGATCACCAGAACCAGGCCGACGATCGCCGCCGGTCCGAACCGCCACGGCGCGCCGGGTACGTCCACCGCCGGCGGCACCGTGCCGACCGAGAGGGTGGTTGTGGCCGACCACTCCGGCTCGTCCGGCGGGATCACCAGCGCCCGCACGTTCCAATCGCCGGGGATCGAGACCTCGCTGCCGTGCCACTCCCAGGCGTTGCCGGTGGCGCGGGTCATCGGTAGCACTTGCTCGCCGGTGCCGAGGCTGGGCAGCCCGAGCTGGAGCGTGGCGGTGGTCTCAACCGGCAGCGGGGCACCGTCGAGCTGGAGCCGGAAATGGTTCAGCCCGGTGGCGCCGGGAGAAACGGAAAGGACGGCGGCGCGATCGGTCGCATGGAGGTGGAGGGCGATCTGGTCCGCGCTTTGGGCCAGTTGATCGCGGGCGGGTGGTTGCCCGGTCAGGCGGGCGACGATCAGGAAGACGAGGGCGACCAACACCGCCTCGGAGACCACGGCGGCCTTGAAATGGCCGCTCCAGACGGATGCCGTTTCGTCGTCGTCGGCGCGGCGCAGCTTGCGCGTTACCACCAACAGGTTGAAGCCCGCCAGCGCGAGCAGCGGCAGGAGGAGTAACACCTTGGCGACCAGCGATTCGCCGTATTCGGTGTCCCGCAGCGCGGTCAGGTTGCCGACGTGGAGCCAGGCGGCATACAAGCCGGTGATGCCCATCGCGCCCCAGGCGGCCAGCGCGATGGCCGAGAAGCGGGGCAACACCGCCGCCAGCACAACCCGCCGTCCGGCCGGGGTCAGATCGCGAAGCGTTGGTAGGAGCGCACCGGCCAGCACGGCCAAACCGCCCACCCAGAGCGAGGCGCCGAGCAGGTGGGCCATGTCCGAGGCGATCGCGACGGCGCGTCCCGAGGGTTGGGCGGCGGCGTGGGCGACCAGGCTGAAGGGGAGGGGCAAGACGAAGGCGAGGGCGAACGTGGCCGCGGTCAGCGCGCGGCGTCGCTTCGGCCACCACCAGCCGCACGCCAACAGCGCCCCGGCGTAGACCAGCACCAACCCGATCCGGATCTGCCACAGGCGACCGTAGCGCGTCTCGTTGAGCGTCGTCACCACCCGGTCGAACGAGACGCCCCCGTCATCGCCCGCCGCTTGGACGACCAATGCCAGGACGCTGCCGCCGATGAAGAGGGCGATCGCGCCGACCGCAACCCGCCGCGCCCGCCGCGTCAACGCCGGGCCGGCCTGCCAGGCGGGCGAAATCGCCGGTCGCAGCACCAGCAGCCAGATCGGCCAAACCGCGACGGTGCCCGCCAGCCCGAGCAGCGGCAGCCAGCGCGCCAGGGTTTGCAGCCAGACCGGCGGCCCGTCGTCGCCGGCGATGTCCGGCGGCATGACCGGCCGGATGTCGGCCGGTGTGCCGACGGTGAAGACGACGTAGCCTTCGGCGGTGTGTCCATCGGCGGTGGACAGGGAGCGCCAGAGGACGGAGTAGGTGCCGCCCGGCAGGTCGGGCGGCACGTCGAGGACCATCGCGAAGTCGTCGTTTCCGGCGCGGGAGGTGGCGCCCGCGATTCGGACCCCGGTGCGGTCGTAGAGTTCCGCCCGGCTGTACGACCGTTCCAGCGGTTCGGTAAACCGGAGCGTGACCTCGCGCGGCGGCGTGGAAACGGCCGCGTTGTTGCCCGGGTCGCTGCTCGCCAGGGCGGCGTGGGCGGCCACTGGCGCCGGGCGCAACGCCGGGAGCAGCGCCCCGGCGAACATCAGCCCCAACAGGACACATCGTGCCGCCCGGCTCAGGCGCGGTGGGGTGGAGAGCGGTCGTGAGGCGTTCAGCGCGGATCGCACGGTCAGAGGTCCCTCGTCCTCAGCCTTGGAAAGGCTTCGTCGGCGTAGCGAGATGCCCAGTGGCCCGGGTGCCCTTTGGGCGGTGGCGGTGGCGGTGGGATCGGTGGTGACCCGTTCACGGCCGCGGCGGCTAGCTGCTGGGATGCGTTCGCCGCCCCCGGAACCATACCGCGCCCAGCACGGCCAGGACGCCGACCACCAGCAGCCCGGTCGCCACCGGGGCGCCGAAGCCCCCGTCATCGTCCGCTTCATCGGTTGGCACCTCCGCGGCCGAGGACGCAACGGACGGCGAGGTCGGCGTCGGGTCGAACACCGCGGCGAGCGGCGAGGCCATCGCCGATGCCGGCGGCGACGCTGGCGTGGTCGCCCCCGGCGCGACGGTGAAGGCGAACTTGCCGCTCGCCTCGTCGCCGTCGGCGGCGGAGACGGTGGTCCACCGCACGGTATACGTCCCTGGGCCGAGGTTGGACGACAAGGAGACCGTGACCCGGCGCCGTTCGAGATCGCCCAGGTCCAACGCGGCGTCGTTGCGATCGGCCCGCGGCCCGTCTGGCCCTGGCCCGAACACCGCCAGCGCCGACCCGGTCGCGCCCAACTCCTCGTCGAAGACGACCGCCACGACCGACGGCATCGCCGCGACGACCCCGCCGATTGGCGGCTCGGCCCGCTCCGGTTCGGCGTGGGCGGCAACCGGGAGCGGCCGTCCAAAGGAGATCGCGAGGGCGAGCAGCGCAAACGTCGCGAGGCGGCGGCGGAACGGCACCTCCGTCATCTCACGATCGGCCGCCGCGGCGTCCGGCACGCCCGAGCGCGACGGCCGCGACGGCGGCGATCAATCCGAGCGCGCCGACGGCGATCCCGGCGATCGCCAGGCCGCGCGCGGCTGCGGCTTCGTCCTCGGCGCTGGCGACCCGGGACTGCAGCGCGTCGGCGGCGACCAGCTTGGTCGGAAACTGGATCGCGTCGGCCGGGTCAACGGCGGCGAAGGTGTTGGGGGAGGAGCGGAACGACTCGTCCACCGTTTGGTCGCCGATCTGACCGACCAGGCGAAAGGTGTAGTCCCCCGTCGCGGTCGGGAGGAAGGCACCGTGATAGACGCCGGGTTCCCGCGGGATCAGGGTCAGGGGCATCGACTGGCCGTCCTTCTGGACCTCGGCCTGGAGGGTGGCGGCCAGTCCCTCAACCGGGCGCCCGCCGCCGGTTGCGAACTCGACCACATCCAAGTACAGCGCGTTTGGCTGCCCGAGGTAGGCCGGTTCGTTCAAGAACCCGACCTCGACGGCGTACCGGCCGCCTTCCAGCTCTCGGGTCTCGTGGGCGCTCGCGCCCCGCGGCGGCGTGACGACCGGCGTCAAAACGCCGATCAAGGCGACCAGAACGGCAACTCGGACGGTGAACGGGATGCGCCTATTCATGGCGTAAGGATAGCGTGAGGGGGCGCGCCGGCCCAAGAAGATTCGGCGCGTCCGCTGCACGCGCTCCATGATTCCGAGCGTGAGGACGAATCTCGTCGGTCGATGATCTCGAAACTCCTTGCCGGGTGCGGATTGACCCCGGATTGGGGAAGTGTCG
Organism: uncultured Thermomicrobiales bacterium; assembly: GCA_902806325.1. Classification (GTDB taxonomy): domain Bacteria; phylum Chloroflexota; class Chloroflexia; order Thermomicrobiales; family UBA6265; genus CADCWE01. The sequence goes on from CADCWE010000236.1 coordinate 10,075, forward strand.
GACGGATGAATCGCCCGTCCAGCCGGTCTACCTGCGCTGCCCGCGGTTGAGCTCCGCGCGCCTGCTGCGCAACTCCGCCCCGTGCCAGGACGGCGTGGAGACCCGCCCATCGCGTCGTCGCCATCGTTCATTTGCCGGTCATCTCCATTCCGTCGTGCGGCGCGGGCGATGCGACGCCGGGGTGCATGCCGCCATGCGGCGGCGGCGATCCCAGCGCAAGGATCCGATGGCCGGGGGGCATGGTCGGGGTGGTCGGGACGGTGGTGGGGCCGAGCGCCGGTACTTGGGCGGCCGGCACTGCGAGCGGTTCGGGCGCCGGTTCGGCGGCGTTCGGGTCGATTCGAGCTTGGACCAGCAGCAGCGCCCCCAGCGCGAAGGTCGCCGCCCCAAGGCCGGCGCCGCGCCAGCGGGACGGACGCCGGCCAGCGGTCCCGGTCCCAACCGCCATCGCGACTCCGGCGACCAGCAGCCCGAGTCCAACCAGCCCGCCTCGATTGAAGCTCCAGGCGGGGTCGGGCAGCGCGTCGGGATCCGGCAAGGGCGGCGCCGCGCTCAGCACCAGTGGTTGGGTGCCGGCGAACGTGAAGGCGCCGATCCGGCGCACGATCAGCTCGATTCCCCATTCGCCGGTGAGCGCGAGGTCGGTGCCGTCGTAGACAAAGACGTTGGCGGTGACGCTTTCCCGCGCGAGGTCGATCTCGGACCGGGCGCCGGTTTGCCCGGGCGGGGTCACGCGGAGCAGCGCGTCCGTCCGGTCAGGCAGCGGGTCGCCGGCCACGTCCAACCGGAAGCGGTTCAGCCCGGCTGCTCCGGGGGCCAGGGTCAGCGTCGCCGCCCGCAGGTTGTCCTTCGACGCCAGGGAGAAATTTGCGGTCAACCCGGTCGGCAAGGCCGCGGCCAGCTCGGCGCGGGCCGGTTCCTGGCTGGTCAGGCGCCCGACGGTCAGCAAGACGAGCGTGACCAGGACCACTTCGGCGCCGACGATCGCGGCGAAGCGGCGGCCCCAGATCTGGCCGACGTCCGGGTCCGGCGTCGTCGGATGGCGCCCGACTCCCCGGCTCACGACGAGGACGTTGACGGCGCCCAGGACCAGCAACGGCGCCAGCAGGAGCAGCTTGCGGGTCAGGGTGGCGCCGTAGGCGGTGTCCCGCAGCCCGTCCAGCGTGCCGGCATGGAGCCAGGCGCTGTAGAGGCCGGTGAACCCGAGCACCGCCCAGGCGACCAGCGCGATCGCCGAGAACCGGGGGATACTGCGCGCCAGGATCGCCCGTCGCTCGTCGCCTGGCAGCCGCCGGGCCTCCGGCAGCAGCACGCCCGCCAGTACGAACAACCCGCCAGCCCAGACCGACGCCCCGAGCAGGTGCAGCGCGTCCGCCGCGACGGCCACGGCGCGTCCGGTCGCCTGCGCCGATGCGTGGGAGATCAGGCTGAACGGCAGCGGCAGCGCGACCGACACCGCGACCACGGCATGGTCGACCGCCCGCCGGTGGGGCCACCGCGCCACGATCGCCAGCGCGATCCCCAGCACCAGTAGGAGCCCGATCCGCAGCCACCAAAGACGACCATAGCGGGTGTCGAAGAGGGTCGTCGGGAGGCCGTCGCCGAGCCGGGTCGAGCCGACGGTGGCGGCGGCTTGGACGAGCAGCGCCGCCAGGTTGCCGACCACGGCGGCGATTAGCGCGCCGGCGGCGAAGCGTCGCGCTCGGCGGGAGATACCCGGCCCGGCAACCGCACCGGCCGGTCGCAACACCAGGATCCAGATCGGCCAGGCCGCGACCGCCGCCGCCAAGCCGAGCAGCGCCGCCCACCGCGACGCGGTCCGCTGCCAGGCCGGCGGGCCGCCGGCGTTCGCGGTCGGGACGGCGACCGCGCCCCCGCCAGCCCCAACCGAGAAGCCGAAGTAGCCATCGGTGGTGTGACCGTCGGCGGCGGAAAGGTTGCGCCAGGACACGGTGTAGGTGCCGTCCGTCAACCCGGCGGGCAAGACGATGTCGAGCCGGTGATCGTCGTCGTCGGCGACCCGCGCGGTCGTGCCGGCGATTTCGGCCCCGGACAAGTCCAGCAGGTCGGCCCCGGTGGCCGCCGCTTCCAACGGTTCGAAGAACCAGATTTGGATCCGATCCGGGGCGGTGGCCAGGACCGCGTTGGGAGCCGGGTCGCTGCGCAGGAAGGCGGCATGGGCCGACGCCGAGCCGGGCCGCGCCACGAACGACAGCGCGACCAGCAGCAGGAGCAGGACGCGGAAACCGAGACCGCGCCCGGCGAACGCCGAGGGGGTCATGAGGGATTCCTTTGGTCGGCGACCACCCCATGCCGAAGCCGAGGTGCCGCGTTCACGGGCGGATCGGTGGCGGCGGATCGCATGATCCGCCGCCCCCGGTAAGGATTTGGTTAGGCCGGAGACCGGGCCAGCACCGGACGCCGGGCGGCCCGTTGCAGCTTGACGAGCGACCCAATGGCCAAGACAAGTGCGCCGAGACCGGCAACGAGCATCCCGCCGCGGGAGCCGAAGCCGCCGTCTCCGTCGTCGATCAGGGTGGCGCCGGCGGCGCCCTGGGCCGGTGCGGCGGGATCGGCCGGAAACAGCAGCCGCTCCTCGACGGCGCTGAAGGTGTCCGGTCCGCTGCTGAATGTCTCGTCGACCGCCAGGTCGCCGATCGTGCCGAAGATGCGGAAGGAGTAGTCGCCGGCGGCGTTCGGGTAGAAGTAGGAAGCGTAGGCGCCCGGATCGCGGAACCGGGGGCCGATCTCCAGCGCCATCGTCTGGTCGGCAAAAATGACCTCTGCATGGAGCGTGGTCTCCAGGCCCTCGACCGGGGTGCGGACGGCTTCCTCGCCGGCGGCGACCGGCGTCGCGGCGTCGGCCGGGGCGGTCACCCGCAGATCCAGCCCGCTTTTGTCGCCGACGGAGACCGGCTCGTCGAGGAAACCGACGACCATTTGGTACCGGCCGTCCCCGACCTCGCGCACCTCGTGCGCGGAGACGGACACCGGGGCGGTGACGATGGCCACCAAGGTCAGGAGCAGACCGAGGCAAGCGGCGAGGCGCGGCGCGCGTCGCATGGCACGGATCCTCCGCGCCGCCATGTCGCACACGGCGGCGGTTCTCGCTATTGGGACGTGAGCGGGTGAAGACATCGCGCGGCGATACGATCCGGACCGTTCAAGGTCGGGACCGAGGCGCCGAGGAACGCAACGCACCTGCCAACCGCGCGCTAGCAGGCGACCAGCCCGCGCGGCGGCGGCGGTTCCGGCGTCTGCGTTCGCCCTCGCCAAACCGGCGTTGCGGCAAGCAGCAACCGCGATTTCGGCAGGGATACCAGCAATCCGGACGCACCCGCGGCGGCGAACGCCGCGACGTGCTCGGCCGGGCCGGTGGACGACGAGAGTTCGGGTACGTCCGGGCCGTACCGGTCGGCCACCACGAGACGCGGGGCGTTCGCTTCCAGATCGAAGTGGCCGTGGCCGGCCGGGACGGGGTGGTGGTTGATGCCGCCGCGCGCGGCCTCGGCCCATAGCTGGACCAAGGCGTGGGGGTGGGCGGAACTGGCGCCCGCCCGGTACTCGACCGGCATCGCGAGCAGCCCGACCGCGGCGACCGCCCAGATCAGGCGAACCGACCGGCGGTCAAATTGGAGCGCTGGACCGCATCGTCGCTTCACCGAACCCCCGTGCCGGGACCAACCGCGAATACGGCCGCCCTGACCGACGACACGCCCGAATGGTAGCACCCGGGTTAACCTGCGGTTGGCGACCGGAACGGGCTGCCCCGCCCGATATCATGCCGCCCGGCCAAGCTCGGGCGGGATCCTGCCGCTATCATTCCCGCTGGGGAAGCCGAGATGGGGCGTCGCTGGTGGCACGCCGATCGGATGGGCGGCGGTTGGATCTCCCCACGTGACGAAGATCGATACGCATCCGGCAATCCCGCGGTAGCGAACGGTGACCGTCCGCCGCTGGCATCACCCACGCGATGACGGTTGCGCTCTCGATGGTCGAGGTTGCCGGCGGACTCGCCACCGGTTCGCTGGCGCTGCCGGTGGATGCCGGCTGGGTCTGGCACGCCCGGCCATGGTCGGGCCGTCTGCCCCGGTTGGGGACGCCGCCGTCGGAGCGGTTCGGAATCGTCCTCGCCACGTTGGTCCGAGAGGACGCGGTGGGGTTGGCGCGCCGCGACACGGTGCGGGGGCGCTTCCTTGCCTTGCCCGAATGATGGGCGATCCGCCGTTCTGGCGCTCCCACCGTTGGGATCCGAGACCGGCGCCAACGGTCGCACGTAAACTGGTCCGTGGGGTTCGCGGGACGCAAGGAATGGGGTGATGGCGAACAAGCGCGAGCACCAACAACAGCCGGAGCAGCAGCAAGGGCCGGCCCGGACTCCCCGTCCGCGAACCGAGGCCGCCCAACTCCGCCGCGACCAACGCTTGGCGGCGATCGAGCGCGACCTCCGGCGACGGCGGCTGCGGCGGGTAGGATTGGGGATCGTCGCGTTGGCGCTGGCGGCGGTCGTCGTCGTGGTGGCCGTGCAGGCGACCCGGGAGGACGACGACGAGACCGCCGCCGGTCCCCCGGCGGGCACCCAAACCTTCGCCTACCTCGGCGGCGTCCACACCGAGGAGCCGGTCGCGTACGCCGAAGTTCCCCCGGCGGGCGGTCCCCACTCCGCGGTCTGGCAGAACTGCGGCTACTACGCCGAACCGGTCGGCAACGAACACGCCGTCCATTCCCTGGAGCACGGCGCGGTTTGGCTGACCTACCGGCCGGACCTGCCCGCCGATCAGGTCGCAACGCTCCAAGACCTGGCCGAGAACCAGGACCACGTCCTGGTCAGCCCCTACCCAGGTCTGCCATCGCCGGTGGTCGCTTCGGCTTGGAACGCGCAGGTGATGCTCGACGGGCCAGCCGACCCGCGCTTGGAGCAGTTCATGCGCGAGTACCGGCTGTCGCCCGACGCCCCGGAACCCGGCGCCCTGTGCAGCAACGGTACCTCGGAGACGGTCTGATGGACGCCGTCGCGGCCCCGACTCGACCGGTCGAGGTTCGTGCGCGGCAGCGGCGGTGGTTGCCTCCGGTGATGCTCGCGGTTGCTCTCGCCACCGGCGTCTTTCTGGGCTGGGGGTTGGCGGCGAACGACGAATCCGAGACCCCGGCCGACCGCTCCGCCGAGGCGGGGTTCCTGCGCGATATGGTGACCCACCACGCCCAGGCGGTCGAGATGGCGCTGATCGTCCGCGACCGGACCGAGAACCCGACGGTCGGATTCCTCGCGACGGACATCGCGCTGACCCAGCAAAGCCAGATCGGCACGATGCTGGGCTGGCTCGACCTCTGGGATCTGCCGCCGACCGGCCGCGACTCGGCGATGACCTGGATGGGCCATCCGACCACCGGGCGGATGCCCGGGATGGCCGCGCCGGAGGAGATCGCGGCCCTGTCGACCCTGCCCGCGGGGGAAGCGGACGCGCGGTTCCTGCGGCTGATGATCGTCCACCACCGGGCCGGGGTGGAGATGGCCCAGGCCGCGTTGGACCGGATCGAGGGCGCGGAGGTGGCGCGCTTCGCCCGGTCCGTGGTGTCCGCCCAGGCCGGGGAGATCGAGACGATGGAGGCGATGCTGCGCGCCGGAGGGCAGGATCTTGCCCCCCCGGCTGCTTCCCCGACCTCCCATCCGGACCACGCCGGGGGCTAGCGGCGGCGGTCCATCGGCCCTATCCTTGGCCGCATGGCCTACGAATCCCGAGGGCGGGCCCGCGGCGGCTCTCGCTCCAACGCCGACACGATCCGCATCCAACGCGACCGGGCCGGCTTCGGCGGTGCCCGCGCCGGAGTGCGCGGCGAAACCATGACCGCCGAGACGATCACCTTCCCGCTGCTGGTCGGCGCGGTCCACTGGATCGTGGTCCAACTCGCCGCCAGCCTGGCCCACCGTTTCGGCACCGCCCGCGAAGACTCGGCGCCCTACGCCGACGTTCCGGCCCCCCTCACGGGCCTCGCCCACACCCTGGTCGAGCCGCTCCGCCAGTGGGACGGCTTCTGGTACAAGAACATCGCCGAGCAAGGCTACGGCGGCTTCGGGATCGCCAAGGCCGCCTTCTGGCCGCTCTATCCCTGGCTGATGGAGTTCGGGAGCGATGCCACCGGCGCCGCGCCGGAGATCGCCGGCTACGTCGTTTCCAACCTCGCCTTCGTCGCCGCCCTGGCGCTGCTCTACCGGCTGGTCGCGCTGGACTTCGACCGCGCCGTGGCCAGAAGGGCCCTGTGGGCGATAGCCTTGTTCCCGACGGCGTTCTTCTTCTCAGCCGTCTACACCGAGTCGCTGTTCCTGATGCTGGCGGTCGGTGCCCTCCTCGCGGCGCGGCTCGGCCGCTGGTGGGTGGCCGGAGCGGTTGGATTGCTGGCGGCGTTGACCCGCTCCCAGGGCGTGCTGCTCTTGCTTCCGTTCGCGGTGCTCTTTCTGCAGCAATTCAAGTTCCAGCCCCGGCGCTGGTTCCCCCACGCCTTCGGCGCGGCCCTGCCCGTGCTAGGTCCCGTCATTTTCGGGTGGCATTTAGAACGGGTCGTCAACGATCCACAGTATCCGCGCGCCTATCGCGCGTTTATCGATGTCCAGGAGCAATGGAATCGGTACTCGGCGATGCCGTGGCAGACACTCCGCGCCGCGGTTTCGGGCAGCGACCGGGCGGATGCGCTGGGTGTCCAGGACAGCGCCGATTGGGGTTGGATCGGGGCGTTCGTCCGCGACCCGTCCTGGGAATTGCTGACCAGCGAGCCGTTCCGTACCCGGGTGGCCGACAGCGACACCTTGGAGCTCGTCTGCACGATCCTATTTCTTGGCCTGGCGGCGGTCGGCTTGCGATTGCTGCCGCTCTACCAAACCGTCTATCTCTTGCCGGGACTCCTGATTCCCCTTTTCGGCCCTTCGTCGGTCCACGCCTTGATGAGCATGCCGCGCTTCGGCTTGACCTTGTTCCCGCTGTTCGTGGTGATTTCCCTGTTGGTCCGGGAGCGGCGCGTGGGTGTGCCGCTGGCGATTGCCTCGGCGGCGCTGCTGGTGGTGCTGACGTCGCAGTTCGCGCTCTGGTATTGGGTGTCTTAATCGGTCAGCCAGGCGAAGACGCTGGCCACGGTCAAGTCCAGGTCCGGCAGGACGAGCGAGGTGACCTTGGCGCCCGGTTGCGGGACCTCCTCGTACCGGCCATCTACCAGGGTGTAGATCGTCACCCGGCGGGCGATCGGGTCGACCAGCCAAAACTCGGGAACGCCCGATCGGGCGTACAGGGCCGCTTTCCGGATGCCGTCGTAGCCGCGAGACGATGGGGCCATCACCTCAACGACCAGATCCGGAGCGCCGTTGATGCGCTTGTCGCCGACGATGTGGGCGCGCTCGGCGCCGACGTAGAGGAGGTCCGGTTGCACCGTGTCGTACGGCGACAGCACCACGTCGTAGGGGGCGACGAAGATTTCTCCGCGTCCACCGCGAAGAACAAGACTGAAGAATGCGTGTTGAAGGGGGTTAATAACCCGCTGATGCGGCGTCGCGGCGGACGGACTCACGCACAGTTCCCCATTGATGATCTCGTAACGGTTGCCGTCGTTCGGCATCTCGGCCAGATCTTCGTAGGTCAGGGGGCGGAGCAGCACCGACATGGAGGCCTCCTTGGGGATGGTCGGGTTGCATGATGCCGGGGCGGGGGGGCGGGGTCAAGATCATGACGGTGCGGTTTGGGGAACGAGCGACCACCGAGAGTCCGCCCGGCCCGTTATCC
>CADCWE010000237.1 GCA_902806325.1 uncultured Thermomicrobiales bacterium
CCGGCCGGCCAAGCCTTCGTGCCCGAGCTCGTCGGCAGCGAGGAGTTGCCGCAGGCCATCGCGCTCAACTCGGCCGCCTTCAACGCGGCGCGCCTGGTCGGTCCGGCGTTGGCCGGCGTCGCGATCGCCACGGTCGGGCTCGCCGCGGCGTTCGCCGCCAACGCCGTCTCGTTCTTGGCCGTGATCGCGGTCCTGCTCGGCATGCGCGGGCACCGGGTTCGGCCACGCGATGTCCCGCCGTCGGCCCTTCGGGCGATGGGCCAGGGTATCGGCTACGTGCGGAGCCAGCCGCAACTGGCCGGACTGATCGGCCTCGCCGGGGCGACGTCGCTGCTGGTCTTCCCGCACGTCACCGTGCTCCTGCCGCTCTACGTCACCGGTGTCCTCGGCGCCGGTTCCGGTTGGGTCGGCGGGATGCTCTCCTGCATCGGGTTCGGTTCGCTCCTCGGCGCGCTGACGATGCTCAAGGCGGGCCGGTCGTCGCGGGGAGCACGGCGGAGGATCGGCGGCGCGGCCGCCGGGATGGCGCTCGGCCTCGTCGGCCTGGCCGTCGCGCGCGACCCGCTGGCGGCGGCGCCGGTCGCGGTCCTCCTGGCGTTCTGCATGTCGCTGGGGATGGCGCAGGTCGCCACCACCATCCAACAGTTGGCGCCGGACGAACTCCGGGGCCGGATCATGAGCGTCTACGCCCTCGCCGTCACCGGCACCACGCCGCTCGCGGTGCTGGTGGTATCGGGCTCGGCGGAGGCGGTCGGCCAGCCGTGGACGTTGCTCGCCTGCGGGGTCGCGTACGCGGCGGGGACGGCCGTCCTCGCCGTCGCGTTCCTCCGCGCCGAACCCGGGCGGACGCCGTCGGGGGCGGGTCGGGCCGCGTCGTCCGCCCCCGCGGGCCGCCCCGGCTGACGGAAATCAGGCGGTTGAACAGCCTGCCGGGCCGAGGCGAGATCGCGGGGCGCCCTCGGCTCCTCGGTTCGCTGGGGCACTCCCGGACCCGCTCCTCGCCGCCGGCGGCGGGCGGGTAGGGCCTGGGGAATGGTTGGGGTGCCCATCCTCGATAACCGCCGCTCCGTGCCGTCCGGACGCCGAGCGCTGTTTATCACCCATCCGCACGAGGCAGGGGGTTGAAGCAGATCAACGCGCACCCCCCGGTGAGGAACGCGTGAGGCATCTCTCCTCCTCGCTCCTACCGGATCGTGAGCCGCCGGTACCGGCGAGCCAGCCCGCGGCGGTGAAACGGAGGGCCGATGCCGAGCGAGATCGCCGACCACATCGCCAACGTCTCGGTGATCGACACGCATTCCCATCTGCGGGGCGATTACGCCTGGGAGGGACCGGACGCACCTGACATCCTGAGCGACCTCTTCGGGTGGTATAGCTCGTCGGACCTGATCGTCGCTGGTGCCTCGCTCGACGCCGTTGCCCGCCTCCAGGACGGCGGCAACGAGGACCTCGAGGGCCGCTTCGCCGGTGTTGCGGCCGCATGGGACGTGGCCCAGTTCACCGGGTACGGCGAGGCGGTGCGCATCGCCGCTCGTGATCTCTACGAAATCGAGTTGGTGAGCGAGCAAACCATTCGAGCGGGACAGCATCGGCTGCAAACGTTGCAGCGCCAAGGCGGGTGCGTCGCCCTCTTGCGCGACCGTGCGAAGCTCGATCACGTCCAGACGGATCTGGGGCTCGACGTGATCGACCTTCCCCGAACGTCCGCCGCGTTCTTCCTCCGCGATCTCTCGTTGCGCCGGTTCGCCATCGGCGCGATCGACGATCCGGTCATCGAAGCAGCGACCGGCGTGACGATCCGGAATCTCGCCACACTGGGGCAGGCGATGGAGGCGTTGTTCGCCCGATGCGCTCCGCTCTCCATCGCGCTGAAATCCCAGCACGCCTACGTCCGCACCCTGGCGTGGCACAAGCGAACGGACGCCGACGCCGAGCGCGCGGTGCGGGCGGTGCTTGGGGGCGGTCCGGGGAGCGGCGACCCACAATCGGAGGCTCGGCTCTGCCTCGGCGACTGGTGCCTGGCGCGCGGCGTGGAGTTGGCCGGAGCGTACCAATTGCCGATCAAACTCCATACCGGCTATCTCGCGAATACGGGCCAACTGGGGACGGCCATGCCGGTCGACCGGTTGCGGGCGGGGCACCTTGCGCCGCTCCTGATGGAGTATCCGAACGCGCGGTTCGTCCTGATGCACATCGCCTATCCGTACAGCGACGAGCTGATTGCGCTGGCCAAGCACTTCGGCAACGTCTCTGTGGATCTGTGCTGGGCGTGGGCGATCAATCCGTTGGCCAGCAAAGACTTCGTTCGTCGCTTCCTGCATGCGGTGCCAATGAATAAGCTCTTCGCCTTTGGCGACGATGCGACGACGCCCTCAATGGCCTACGCCTACGCCGTGCAGATGCGTCGCTGGCTCACCAGGGCCCTTGAAGAAGAAGTGGCCGATGGCTTCCTGACCACGCGACAGGCGATGGACGGGGCAACCCGGCTGCTTCGCGGCAACCAGCTGGCGTGCTTCGACATCGCGGGGCGGCAACGGGCGGTGCGTGACGCGACGTCCACGCACGAGCGCCACCCCTGGCCGTACCGCTACGACAGCGGTGGATCGGCGCCGGAACGTTGTGTCCCTG
>CADCWE010000238.1 GCA_902806325.1 uncultured Thermomicrobiales bacterium
GTCGTAGATCGGCCGCCCGGTCGCCTTGCCGATGATGTCCCAACAGGCGACCTCGATCGCCGCCACCGCGTTCATTTGGATCTGGCCGCCCTCGGAGTAGAGGTCGCGGGTGCAGCGCTGCAGGATCGTCTCGATCTGGAACGGGTCCATCTTCTCGTAGCGCGGCGCCAGCTCGTGGACCGCCGCCTCGACCGTCTTCGCGAAGCCGTTGAGGGTCCCCTCCCCGACCCCGAACAAGCCGTCCTGGTCGGTGTCCAACCGCACGAACAACCAGTTCTTCCACGGATTGCCGACGACGTAGGTCGTCGCGCGGGTGATGCGCACGGGTTGCCTCCTCCCATTGTGGCGGCCCGATTGGCCAAGGGCGTGATTCTAGCCCGGACCCGACGACCTGACCTACCACAATCCGGGGCCGAACCAACGGTCGGCCGTCAGATGCTATAGTCAAGCGATCGGCACCAACCGCGAACCGCGACGAGGCAAGCGAGTGAACACCATTCGCACCCGGCACCGGTGGGTTTCGGCGATCGTCGCGGGGTTGCTCCTGGTCGGGGCCATCGCCGCCGCGCCGGGCATCACCGCCCAGGACGACGGGGCGGCGCCGGTCGTCACCACTCCCGACGACGGGGCGGACCCGGGCACCGAACCCCTGCTCGACCTCGCGGCGATCACCCTCCAACCGGCCGACGTCGGCGTCCCCGGCTACCGCCTCGGCGACTCCTACACCGAGGGCTTGGAACGCTGGGCGGCCTTCGCCAACGAGTACCGCGGCGGCGACGCGGAGGGCGAGGACGCCTGGCGCGAGCGGCTCGAAGACGCCGGGTTCCGCCGCTCCTACACCAACCGCCTCGGCCTCGTCGCCGAGAACGACCCAAACGTCTACCGGTCCGAGATCCTCTCCTACGTCCTCGAATACGCCACCGCCGACGGGGCGTCGGACGGGTTCACGCTACTCGAAGACGAGGCCGGCATCGCCGGCACCGGCGACGTGCCCGGCCGCGCCGCCGGCGGCTTCGGCGAGGAATGGGAACTGACCCGCATCGCCGACGAATTCGACGACGGAACCCCCTACTTCGCCCTGGACCTCACCTTTCGCCGGGACCGGTTCGTCGCCGGCGTGACGGTGGTCGATTACGCGGGCGACCGCCCCGCCGTCGCCACCGTCGAATCCCTCGCCATCACCCTCGAACTTCACCTGAGCAACGCCCTCTCCGGCTTTGCGCCAGCTCCCGGTCTCGGCAACCGGATCGCCCGCTACTCCGGCGACGCCGTCGTCACCTTCTCCGACCGCTACGAGGACCTGAACGGCGTCGCCATCCCCCGCGCGGGCGAGACCGAAGCCGAGACCCTGGACCGCCAAACCTACGACGCCGACATCGGCGCCGACGCGGTCTACTACCTCTACCAGTCCATCGCCCTCGACCCCGACGACCAGGACGCTTCCGCCGGCTACGCCCAAACCCTCTACCGCTTCACCGGGCGCCGCGAGGCCACCGTTTGGGCCAAGGACGCCGCCGCGTTTTTCGTCGCCAATCCCGGTGTCTACCTGGACGTCCGCTTGGTCGAGGACGCGGCCGAGGTCGGCGACGGCTCGGCCACCCTCGCCTACGGCTACCAGCGCGCCGACGGCACCCGCGCCGACGGCTACTTCGTCTACCTCTACGTGGGCAAAGACGTCGCCGCCCTCCAATTGGACGCCCCCGGCGGCGTCCCCCTGGCCGTCGTCGAAGACCTCGCCGCCGCCCAAGGCGCCTGCCTCCAAGACGGCGCCTGCCCCGATCCCCTGCCCGCCCCGGACCTACCCGCCCCCGGCGCCGCGGCCAGCCCGGTCGCATCCCCGGTTGCCTCCCCGGCCGCCACCCCGGCCGCCAGCCCGCGGTCGAACGTCGTCGTCATCAACCCGAACGGCGGCGACAACCGGCCGACGCCGGAGGCGACGGCGACGGCGTAGCGCGGCGAAAATGGCCCCCTTCCCAACCCCTCCCCCAACCGTGGGGGATGGGCTGGGGCCACCGCGTTACCCACGATCGAGAAACCGTTCGTCGCCCCCCTTTCCCCAAGGCAGAGCAAAAGGGGGGCCGGGGGGATCGGGGAGCCTACCACCCGCCCGGCAGTGGCGACATCGTCCCCGCCGCGGCCGGATCCAGCCGGTGCAGCAGGTCCAGGCCGATCTTCGCCCGGCGCAGGCGCTCGCGGGTCAGGGCGACGGCGGTCGCTTCCAGGTGCGTGCCGCTGGGGTAGATGTTCGGCGCGTTGCGGAGGCCGAACTTGAGATAGACCGGGGCGGCGACGCGGACGATCTCGGCGATCTCGTAGTGGCGGACGAAGCCGCCGATGTCGTCCGGGACCTCGACGTAGACGTCGAGCGGCATCGCCGTCGCGGCCCGGATCGCCGCCAGGTGGGCCAGGCTGAGGTCGGTTGGCACGTTGTAGGTGGTCAGGCCGAGCTTCTCCAGCAGCGCGATCGAGGCCGGGTTACACGCGCCCAGCATCACCGATCCCTTCAGGATCAAGTCTGGCGGCAGCTCCCCCTTCGCTCGCAACTCTCCCAGCACCCAGAGCAACCCCTCGTCGGTCACCAGCACGCTGGCGAGGCCGTGGTCGCAGGCCCGTCGCACGTCCTCGACCGCCTGAACCAACTGGTCCATCCCGCGGACCTTGGGCGCCACGATCCGCCCGGCGGGGCTGGTCGCCATCGCCCCGGTGTCCCATCCGGCCCGCGGGCCGACGAACAGGCTGACCTCGATCCCGCGCGCCGCCGCGATCTCCCGCATCTCGTCCAGCTCGGCGTCGGTCAACAGCAGCACGCCGCTGCCCTGGCTGACCCGGTGGACGGGAACCCCCAGCGCGTCGGCCGTCTCGAACACCGCCCGCAGCGCCGCCGGGCCCTCGACCGACGGGATCTCGACCCGCCACGCCCCGCCGTCCGGGAACCGCGCCGGAGAAGCCGGCAAGCCGTGCCCGTCCCCCTCCGGCAAGCCCATCCCGGCCAGGAACCGCCGCGTCGCCGCCATCCCGTTGCCCGCCACCGAGCCCTCGGCCGTCATCGCTTCGCCCTTCTCCCTACCCGCCAAGTACGCCGGCCGGTCGTGCCCGCATTGTCGCCAAGTCCGCGACTTCCGAACACCCCCCAACGTTCGTTCACCTCCGCGGCAGCCAGACCAGCCGCCCACGGGCCGGCGCGCCGTGCGGCCCGGCGAAGGCGTGCGACGGCCCGGTCCGGTTCCCCTGGCACGGCGACCGCGCCCCCGTTCCGGGCGCCGCCGCCCACAAGGCCACCGCCACCGCCGAGGCGGGCATCCCATCACCACCGCCCAGCGTCCTGGAGCGGCCAGACGCCCGCGCCCTTGCCCGCCGGCTCGGCCTGACCGGGGAGGAGGCCGACCTGGTCGAGAGCGCCGGTCGGGTCCACGACCTGGGCAAGGTCGCGGTCCATCCGCAGGTGCGTGCCAAACCGGACCGACTCTCCGAGGCCGATTGGGCCCAGATGCGCCTCTACCCCGTCCACGGCGCCGTCGTCGTCGCCCGCTTCGCCGCCTACGGCGACGGCCACCGCCTCGTTCGCCGCCACCACGAAGCGTGGGACGGCACGGGATCCCCCGACGGGTTGGCCGGGGAGGCGATCCCCTTGGGCGCCCGCATCCTCGCCGTCGCCGACACCTTCGACGCCATGACGAGCGACCGCCCCTACCGGACGGGGATGGGCACCGAGCGCGCGCTCGGCATCCTGGTGGCCGGCGCCGGGACCCAGCGGGACCCCAACGTCGCCGCCGCCCTGGTCGTCAAGTTCCACGATCTCGCGGCGACTCCGAGGCCGGCCCCGCCGGTGGCTAGTTCCCAGCGGACCGGTGGCACCGCCGACCCAGTGGCGTGACCCGACGCGCCGGTCGGCGCTAGTCCGCCCGACCCAAGACCAGACAGGCGTTCTGCCCACCGAGCCCGAAGGAGTGCTTGGTCAGGACCGCGATCTCGGCCGGTCGGGCTTCCCCGTGGACGACGTCCAGCCCGATCGCCGGGTCCGGCTCGCGGAGATTGCGCGTCGGCGGGATGCAGCCATCGGCCAGGCTCATCACGGCGGCCACCGTCTCGATCGCCCCGGCGGCGCCCATCGCGTGCCCGATCGCGCCCTTGATCGACGTCACCGGGATCCGCGGCGCCCGGTCGCCGAAGACCGCCCGGATCGCCTTCGCCTCGGCCAGGTCCCCGGCCGGCGTCGAAGCGGCGTGGGCGTTGACGTGGTCCACCCGCGCCGGGTCCACCGCGCCGTCCTCCAGCGCCGCTCGGATCGCCCGCGCCGCCCCCACGCCGTCCGGGTGCGGCGCGATCGGGTGGTAGGCGTCGTTCGACGATCCGAACCCCAGCACCTCGGCGTAGACCCGCGCTCCCCGTGTCCGGGCGTGCTCCAGCTCTTCGAGGATCAGGATCCCCACCCCTTCGCCGAGCACAAAGCCCGCCCGTGAGGTGTCGAACGGCCGGCTGGCCCGGTCCGGGGCGTCGTTGCTGTCGGTGACCAGGGCCCGCATCGCCGCGAACCCGGCCAAAAACAGGGGGTGGCGTGTCGATTCGACCGCGCCCGCCACCATCAGCGGCGCCGTCCCGTACTTGATGGTGTGGAACGCTTCGCCGATCGCCTGTGCCCCCGTGGCGCAGGCCGTCACCACCGTTGCGCTCGGCCCGCCGAGGCCGAAGCGGGCCTGCACCGCGTAGCCGGCCAGGTTGTGCGGGAACATCACGTGCAGGTGCGGCGGCACCCGCCCCGGCCCGCGTTGGAAGAACTGCTCCGCCACCGGGATGAGGTCGTCGTAGGTGCCGCCGACGCAGGTCCCGAGCAGCGCCCCCCCGGCGTCGAGCGAGATCGCCGGGGCACCGTCCGGATCGAGCAATCCGGCGTCTTCCAGCGCCGCCCCGGTGGCCTCCACTGCCAGGCGGGCGAAGCGGGAGGTGTGGCGGGCCGTCTTGCCGGTGAGGAAGCGGTCCGGGACCGTCGCGTCGTCGACGTCGCCGCGGACCAGGCAAGGGTGTTGCGTTGGATCGAGGTCCGCCACCCGCCGGATCCCCGACTTCCCGGCCACGATCCGCCGCCACGTGTCCGCCGCCGTTGCCCCCAGCGAGGTGATCGCGGCCAATCCGGTGACCACCACCCGTCGTCCCGGCACGACCGGCCACGTCCCGGTCGACGGGCTCGCGACCGCCCTCCCGCAGCTCGGGCAGAACCGCCCAGCCGCCGAAAGCTCGTTGCCGCACTTCGCACACCGGCGCGTGGACTCAGACCGCACATTCATCCGATACCTCGCTCGGAACCCGGACGCTCCGCCGCCCCATCGCCGGCGGACCAACCAATCGCGCGCTCGCGTCGCAGTATACGGGCGCCGACCCCCTGGCCCGACGGGCTGTGGTCCAAGCGCGTGGTGCGTCCGAACGGGATCGAACGGTCACAGGACCATCAGTTGGTGCCAACCCGGATCTCCATCCCGTCGTTTTCGTCCCTGCATCCGCCGAATTAGGTATAGGATAAAGGTCGTTTTGGCGGCGTTCGCTCGGGTGCGCGGAACAGGTCGGACGGACCACGCGGAACCATGCCGAAGGAGCGTTCCGCGATGCTCAAGCGACGGCTGATGATCGTCGACGACCACCCGTTGTTCCGCGGCGGCTAGCGACGGATTCCGGATCGGGACGCTCGGATCAAGGTCGTCGGCGAAGCCGCCAGCGGCCACGAGGCCCTCCACGGGGCCGACGTCCACCGTCCGGACCTGGTCTTGATGGACGTCCGGTTGCCCGTCGTGACCGGGCTCCAGGTCGCCGCCGCCCTCCGCCGCCAACGCCCAGCGGTGAGCATCGTCTTCCTTTCGATGCACGCCGACGACGAGCGCCGCTTCGCCGCGATCCGGGCCGGGGCCGCCGGATTCCTGACCGAGGACGCCGAACCGAGCGCCATCCTCGAAGCGGTCCACGCCGTCCTCCGGGGCGAGAACCCGCTCCAGGCGGAGTCCTGCCGTCGCCCAGCCTCGCCCGCCGCGTCCTCGGCGAGTTCCGCTCCCTGTCCGAGCGGACCGGACCCAACGGCACCCCGGACGTCTCCCTTTCCCGCCGCGAGTTGGAAGTGCTCGACTGCCTGGTGATGGGCAGCGCCAACAAGGAGATCGGCGACTCCCTCTTCGTCACCGAGCAGACCGTTAAGAACCACACGACCTCGGTGCTGCGCAAACCCCAGGTCGACGACCGCGTCGCCGCCCTCCGCTACGCCGTCTCCAAGGGCTGGGCCGAGATCGGCCCCCAACCCTACGCCGAAGTCGAACGCGCCCTCGGCAAACCGAGCGACGACCGGTTGCACGCGACCGGGTAGCGGACGGTTCCCCGAACCAGACCCCGGCCCGCTGCCAACGCCGGAAGCGGGAGTACACCGGCCGCCAGGGGCCAACGCGCTCCGGCAGGGTGCGCCAGGGGACGCCGGTGGCCGGGCGCCAGAGGATGCCGTCCACCACGAGCCGGTGGTCCTTGGCCGGGTGCCCTCGGCCTGGCGGTCGCTGCGGCGGGAGCAAGGGGCGCAACCGCTCCCACGGGGCGTCGGAGAAGGCATGGCGTTCCATGCGCCGCAGCCTACCCCATTTCGTAGACATCCCCTAGCCCGCGGATGTGGGATTCTGGACCCATCCGGAGGGATCGGATCGGCCCAGGCTGGCCAAGCGGTGCAGGTCGTCGCGGGCGTGATCGTAGAGGGAGCGGTAGATCCGGTAGTACGGGTCGTACCGTGCCGTCGCCCCCGGGTCCGGCTCGATGGTGCTGGCAATCGCGACCCAGTCGCGGCCGAGCGCGGCGAGGTCGGGAACCAACCCGGTGGCGAGGCCGGCCAGGAAGGCGTCGCCGTAGGCCGCGCCGATCGTGCGGGCGGGCAGTTGCTGGCGCAGGCCCGTGACATCCGAGACGATCTGGAGCCAGAGGTGGTTCTGAGCGCCGCCGCCCACGGCGACCAGGCGGCGTGGCGTGGCGCCCATCCCGGTCAGCGTCTCCACGTTGTGGCGGACGCCGTAGGCGGTGCCTTCCAGGGCGGCGCGGTAGAGGTGGCCACGGGTGTGAGAAAGGGTGAGACCGGCGAAGACGCCGCGGGCGTCCGGGTCGTTGATCGGCGTCCGTTCGCCGGCGAAGTAGGGCAGGCAGACCAGCCCATCCGCGCCGGGCGGCACGGCGGCGGCCAAGTCGGCCAACGCGGCGTAGGCGTTGGGGCCGCCGGCCAATTCGGCGATGGTTTCGACGCCGCCGAGCTCGTCGCGGAACCAGCGGGTCAGCGCGCCGGTCGTCGACATCCCGCCGGCGATGTCGTAGCGACCGGGCAAGCAGTAGCCGGTGGCCCAGACCCGGGGGTCGGGGACCGGGTGGTCGGTGACCTGGATGAAGAACATCGTCGAGCCGTACATCACCATCATGTCGCCGGGTTCGACCACGCCGACGCTGATCGCCTCCGCCGCGGCGTCGATCGTGCCGGCGGTGACCGGCGTCCCGGCCACCAACCCCGTCGCGGCGGCGGCCTTGGTCGAGACCTCCCCCGCGATTTCGGTCGACCAGCGCAGCGGCGGCAGCTTGTCCGGCTCGACGATCGGCCCGGCAAAGCGGGGATCCCAGTCCAGGGTTGCGATGTCGAGCAGCGGGTTGTAGTACGAGGCGGTGTGGCGGTCCATCACGAACTCGCCGGTCAGGCGGTGGACGATGAACGACGAGGCCGAGAAGAGCTGGTGGGCGGCGGCGTAGACCTCGGGTTCGTGGCGGCGCAACCAGAGGATCTTGGGGCCGATCGCTTGCGAGGTCAGCGCCATCCCGCCAAGGGCGAACAGGGCCTCCTCGCCGAACTCCTGGTTGAGCCAGGCGATCTCGTCGGTCGCTCGGCTGTCGATCCCGTAGAGGATGCCGGGCCGCAGCGGGTTCCCGGACGCGTCCACCGGCAGCAGGCAGGCGCCGATCGCACTGACCGCGACCGCGCCGACGTCGGCGCCGGTGTACCGGCCACCGAGCAGGGCGCGGCTGATCGCGGCGAACTCGCCCCACCAGATCGTCTCGGCGTCGTGTTCGGCCCAGCCGGGGCGGGGCAGGCTGAGACCGTGTTCGATCGTCTCGGTCGCCAGCACCTCGCCACCCGGCGCGCAGAGGACGCCCTTGGCGCTGGAGGTGCCGATGTCCACGCCGAGCAGCAACGGCCCCGCCATTCCGCCTCTCCGTCGTCGACCGCGAACCGACGCGGATCATAGCAAGGACCATCGTGGGAGAATCGGCGTCCGGGCGGGCGGTGGACAGATGGGGAGGCACGGGCGGTGGAACGGGACGACGAGCGGGCGCCGGTCGCGGCGATCGAACGGGTGGCGGTGGTCGGCGCGGGGACGATGGGCTGGCAAATCGCGGCGCTGGTGGCCGGGAGCGGGCGGCGGGTGTCGCTGTTCGACGCCTTGCCGGGGGCGGCGGCGCGGGCCGTGACGCGGATGCGAACGGAGCTGCCGCCGGTGATCGCCGGCGGGGCGTTTCCGCCCGGGCAGGTTGATGCGGACGCGCTGGTCGCCCGGGTGGCGCTGCCGGACACGCTGGCCGCGGCGGTCGGCGACGCGGACCTGGTGATCGAGGCGGTGCGCGAGGAGATCGCGACCAAACGGGCCGTGTTCGCCGACCTGAGTCGCCTGGCGCCGGGGGCGATGCTGGCCACCAACTCGTCGTCCTTGCCCTCGTCGGTGGTGGCGGACGTGGTCGACGCCCCTGGGCGGCTACTCAACCTCCACTTCTTTTCCCCGGTCTGGGAGCGGCCGATGCTGGAGGTGATGGGCTGCGGCGCGACCCGTCCCGAGGTGCTGTCCGCCGGCGTGGCGTTTGGCCGCTCGCTCGGGTTGGTCACGGCGACGGTGCGGGGCGAAAGCAAGGGGTTCATCATCAATCGGATCTGGCGGGCGGTGAAGCGCGAATCGTTGCGGGTGGTGGACGAGGGCCACGCCGACCCCGAGGACGTCGACCGCTTGTGGATGAACTTCTTCGGCACCGCCAGCGGCCCGTTCGGGATCATGGACATGGTCGGCCTGGATGTGGTCGCCGACATCGAGGCGTCCTACATCGCCGTCGCCACCGATCCGGCCGACCGGGAGTCGCCGACCCTGCGGCGGATGGTCGAGGCGGGGCGCCTCGGCGAGAAGAGCGGCGACGGGTTCTACCACCACCCGGATCCGGCGTACCGCGAGCCGGAGTTCCGGCGGGGGAAATCCCGGCCGGAATAGCGTCGAACGCGGTTCGACCGCCTCGTGGATCCGCCGGCGCGCCTGGCTAGGCGACCAGGCTGGTCTCGCCGTGGAGGGGAACCACCCGCCGCCCGGCCCGCGCGCGGCGGTAGCGCTGGTAGGTGGCGTTGACGTAGGTGCCGAACAAGACGACGTGGGCGAGCAGATAGAACCAGGCGACCAGCAAGGAGACAAAACCGAAGAACTGGCCGTAGCGGTTGAAGCCGCCGAAGACCCGGAGGTAAAGCGGGAAGACCTGGACGATGCCGACGAAGAGGACGGCTGCCGTCAACGTTCCCGGCCAGACGTCCAGCAGCCGCTGCCCCGCGTTCGGCACGATGCGGTAGATGAGGACGAAAAGGGCGAGCGCGGCGACGACGGAGAGGACGTAGCCGAAAATCTGGGCGCGCCCGCCGGCCAACGCCCACGTCTCGAAGTAGAGAGGCAGGCTGCGCTTGACGAACAAGGTCGGGATCGTCGCCGCCGAGGCGGCGATCACGAACAGGATCGCGAAGAGGACCGTCACGGCCACGTTGTACAAGCGTTCGCAGACGAAGCGGCGGCTCTTGACCCGGTAGATCACGTTCATCGAACGGGCGAGGCAGGTGATGAAGTTGGTTCCGACGTAGGCGAAGCCGAGCAGGCTGGCCGCGCCGAACCATAGGCTATTCTGGCGCGCTTTGAGGACGCCTTGGATCGCCTCCTGGGCGTCCCCCCCAGGAACCGCCCAAACGCTGACGTAGATCGCGGTGCGCAGCACCTCGTCTTGCTTCAGGAAGAGGCCACCGACGGAGACCAGCATCAACAGCGTTGGGCCGAGGGCGACCAGGGCGTTGAAGGCGATCGCGGCGGCGAGATCCCCGGCGTTGACCTCGTTGTAGCCGCGGTAGAGCCAGGCCAGGGTCGAGCGCAGCAAGGACCGACTGCGACCGGTCCACCCCCGGCTCGGCGATTTGGGCCGGACACGCGGATTCACCACCCGCGGCAAACTCGTCCGGGGGGCGATGTCGGGGTGCGCGACTTTGGGTCGGAAGGGCACGGCCATGCGGCGATCCTCCTCAACACAGTATTGCAGACCGCGTGCCCATAAGAAAGGGGGACGATCGGGGAACCTTGGATCTGACCGGCGGTGGTCGGGCCAACGGATGACGTGGACGGGTTTCGGCACGTTGACTAGACCGTTCCGAGCGGCGCGAGGCAGCCCGTTCTGCGCCGCGAACGGCGAGATACGTCGCGCCGCTGGGCGTGGGCGGGAAGCCGTGGAATCCGGCTAGCGGGCGCGGTTGCGGACCTCGTTCGGAATCGGTACCGGCGTCGGGCGCCGGCCGGATAGCGCGGCGGCACCGCCGATCGCCGCCCCCAGCGCCCCCATCAGGGACAGCGCGATCGCGGCCGCAGGGGTGCCGGGCCCGGAACCGATCGTCCCGGCGCCGGTGTTCGGCAGTCGGAAGACGGCGGCCGCCGTCGCCGACGGGGCGGGGGTCGGGGTGCCGCCAGCGGTGGGGAGGCCGAACCAGTCGCACCGGATGCCGTCGCCGGGTTCGGCCGGGATCTCCCGTCCCCCGGTCGGGACGATGGCGACCGGGATCGCGGTCTGGCCGTCGTCCTTGGAGCAGTAGACGACGGCGTCGTCGAACGCGGGTGGCGGGTACCCCGGGGAGTCCGTCTTGGGGTTGGTGGTTTGGTCGATCCGGAGGACGCCGGGTTGGGACTCGGCCAGATTGGGAAGCACCGCGAACCCGTCCGCGCCGGTGCTGCCGACGACGCCGACGTGGGAGCCACCGAGGGCGATCCCGAAGGAGGCGCCCGCGATCGGACTGGCGAAGCAGTCGGCATAGAAATCGTCGCCGGTGTAGCCGGTCGGGCAGGCGGTGGCGTAAACGGTGACGAACCCGGCGTCGCCGGCGTCCACCTCGTCGACGACGAGGAACCAGGTGCAGGCGATCACGGCGCCGTCGGACGCGACGGGGATGAAGATTCGCTCGGTTCGCATGTCGGGATAAACCGGGACGCCGTCGGCGTCGAGGCAGAAGATGACGGGCACCGCGGCGGTGTAGTTCCCGGGCAGGGAAAAGGCGACCTGGACGTCACCGGGAATTTGCGCGTCGAGCAAGGGCAGGGTCGCGACGCCCTGGTCGTCGATCTCCACCCCGATCGGCTCGGACGGGGCGACGACGTTGAGGAACTCGGTCCCGGCGGGCGGGACGGCGGTGCAGTCGGCGGCGTAGTCGTTGCCGGCGTACTCGTCCGGGCAGAGGCGGGTTTCGACGGTCAGCCTGCCGTCGGATTCACCGGTGCCGGCGATCGGGCTGAAGTACCAGTCGCAGACGATGCCCTCGCCGCGCGCGTCGGGGACGGTCGCGACGCCGGAATCGGCGAACTCGACCGGCACTTCCTGGTCGGCGCCGTCGACGCAGGCGACAAACGGCAGGGCCGACCCAAACGGGGCCACGCCGAGGATCCGGAACGGGCCGGGAAAGCCGGCTTCGGCCAGCGGGAGCGTGGTATTGCCATCGGCGGCGGTGGTGCCGGTGGCGCCCGTGCCGGCGTCGACCGCGGTGATGGCGAAGGTGGCGCCGGCGAGGGGGGTGCCGTGGCACAACTCGAAGAAGTCGGGGCCATCGTAGTTGGCGGGGCAGAGCCGGGCGTGGATCGTCAGCGAGCCGTCGGCGGTGGCCTTGGCCGCCCCGGAGGGCAGCGCCGCCGCCAGGGCGAGCAGCAGGGCGAGGGCGAGCGCGGGTCGGCGTCGGATGGTCGAGCGGTGCATCGTCGCTGTCCTTTTCCCGCGTCGTGGCGACGCGGGGTGCGCCATCGGACGGTGGTTGCCGCGTCCCGTCGGGGCCGTGCCCGGTGCGGAGGGGCGCCCTTCCGGTTCGGGCACGGACTCACCTTCTCCAACCCGCGAGCGATCCGTTCGGTTTTCCTCGCCGCGGCGATGATCCTTGATTCGCCCAACGCGAACGCCGCGGGCGTATGGGCCGGCGGCGTTCGCGCGAGGGACGAAAGGGACTCCCGGATCGGTTACCGCGCCGGGCGGCGCCGGAGCGCGACGGTGCCCAGGACGCCGGCCGCGCAGACCAGCATCCCTGCCAGCCACAACGCGCCGCGGTCGTCGCCCGCCGAAGCCGGATTGGCGCCGGTGTTCGGCAGCGTGACCACCGGCACGGTCGTCGCGGACGGGGCCGTGGTCGGCGCCGGAGGAGCGACCGTCGGCGCCACGGTCGGGGTTTCGCCCCGGAGATTGAAGGGGATGTTGTAGTAGTCGCAGCGGATATCCTGCGTCGCGTCGACGTCGATCCGGAAGCGGCTGTTGTCGCCGTCGAAGCCGAACTCGACCGGGTCTCCGTCCTCGGTGCAATAGGCGGCGGCGGCGGCGAACTCGCCGGGCACGTCCTCCTCGACGACGTAGGCGCCGTCCAAATTCTCGAAGAACGCGAAGCCGTTGGCGTCCGTCTTCGACGTCCCGACGGTGCCGCCGCCCTCGACGGAGAGCGTGAAGGTGACGTTCGCGGTCGCGTTCTCGTAGCAGTCGGCGAAGTAGTCCTCGTCCTCGTAGCCGACCGGGCAGGTGGACTTGTAGATCGTCAGCGAGCCGGACTCGGGGACGACGGTCGGGGTCGGCGCGCCCTGGTCGACGCCGATGTTGTACCAGTCGCAGCGGATGTCGTCGGTGACGGCCAGGGTGAGGTCGATGCCGTCGGTGTCGTTGCGGGTGAACGGGATGTTGGCGCCGTCGCTGGGCCGCGTGCAGCGGACGACGAACTCGTTGAAGTCGCCGGGGATGGTTTCGGAGAGCGCGTACGTGCCGGCCGGCAGGTTATCGAAGAACGTGAAGCCGTTGGCGTCGGTGATCTTGGACTCCGCTTCTCCGCCGGCGACCGGGGTCAGCTCGAAGGTGATCCCGACCCCCTCGTTCTTGTAGCAGTCTTTGAAGTAGTCATCGCCTTCGTAACCGACCGGGCAGAACGCCTTGTAGATGGTGATCGAGGCCCGCGCCTCTTCGCCGGCCGACGCCCGCGGCGCCGGGGCGATCCAGGCCATCAACGCCAGGGCCACCGTGATCCCAAGGACCAGTCTCGCCGCGTGTCCGGTTCGCGTTCGCATCGCCGTCGCTCCTTCGTGATCGCGACCCCGAATTCGGGCGCCACTCCGGCGGACGACCCTACATCGTCGCCGCCTTCCCATGGGGCTCCGGTCGCTGCCGTCTCCGGCCACGATCGTGCCGCCGTGACCCGTGAACGCGCGGACGCGGTCAACCGTTTCGCGGCCCGTTACCGCCGCGTCGGGCCGTGTCTCATGGCCGGACAGCGAAGCGTGCGAGGCGCCACGGAAGACCCGAAACCGACCACAGAGCCAGGCGGAGTTGCGGAGCCAGCACGCCGCTATGCCGGGACAGGAGCGGGGCGCCGCATCCCGTAGAGCCAATACCGCTGACCATCGCGTTCCGGTTCGGAGTCCAAGGTCATGCCGATCTTTTCGGCGACCCGGCGCGACGGCGCGTTGCCGCGGCGGATCAGGCCGACCAAGCGCGGAAGTTCGAGCGCGTCGAAGGCGAGGTCGCGGACGGCCGCGGCGGCTTCCGTCGCCAGTCCCCGGTGCCAATGGTCGCTCCGGAGGTCGTAGCCGAGTTCGGCTTGCGACTCGCCCCCAATCTCCATCCTTTCCAAACCGCAATCGCCGATCACCATCCCGGTCTCGCGCAGCACCACGGTGAAGAGGCCGTAGCCGTATCGCTCCTGATGGTCCAGATTGCGCCGGATCCACCGTTCCATGTCCGCCCGATCGAACGGCGGGACGCCAAAGGCGGCCATCACCCGCGGATCGGCGAAGACCTCAAGGAGGGCTTCGCCGTCATCCGCGCGCATCGGACGCAGGGTCAAGCGCGGCGTCTCGATCGTTCGCGGAACGGTTGGAATCGGAGCCAAGGTCGTCTCCCGGCCGGCCCCCTGGGTTGAGCGCGCGGGCTGCGGCCCCGCGCCGAGACGACTTCGGTGGTCAACGCCCCGTCCCCCGCGCCAAGACGCCCTTGGAGGGCGTCCACCGATTCGACCACCTTCGTCATCGCTTCGACCCCGCGTCACCCGTTCGCGTACGGCCGCGTCACCGCGCCCTCGGAGGCGGAGGTCACCAGCGCCGCGTACTTGGCCATCACGCCGGAGGTGTAGCGGGCCGGCGGGGCGGTCCAGGCGGCAAAGCGCTGGCCGAACTCGGCCTCGGTCAACTCGGCATCGAGGCGGCGGTTCTCGATGTCGATCACGACCGTGTCGCCCTCCTGGAGGGCGGCGATCGGGCCACCGACTTGGGCCTCGGGGCAGACGTGGCCGACCATCAGCCCCTTCGTGGCACCGGAGAAGCGGCCGTCGGTGATCAGGGCGACCGAGCCGCCGAGACCCTGGCCGATCAGGGCGGCGGTGACGCCGAGCATCTCCTGCATCCCGGGTCCGCCGCGCGGGCCTTCGTAGCGGATCACGACCACGTCGCCTTCGTTGATCTCGCGGGCAGCGACCGCGATCGCGGCGGCGTGCTCGGAGTCGAAGACCCGGGCCGGTCCTTTGTGGTAGTTCCGCTCGTAGCCGAAGAGCTTGATCACGGAGCCTTCGGGGGCCAGGTTGCCTTTGAGGATGATCAGGCCGCCGTGGTCGGAGAGCGGGTTGTCGTGCGTGCGGACCACCTCCTGGCCGGGCGTCTCGACCGCCTCGGCGGCCTCCTCGCCGAAGGTGCGGCCGGTCGGGGTCGGCAGGTCGGGGTTCAGGTAGCCGCCCTCGATCAGGCGCTTGGCGACCAGGGGGGTGCCGCCGGCCCGGTCCAGATCGGCGGCGGCGAACCGGCCGCCGGGCATCATGTCGGCGACGATCGGGGTGCGGCGGGAGATTTGGTCGAAGTCGTCGATGTCGAGGTCCACCCCGACCTCCCGCGCCAGCGCCAGCAGGTGCAGCACGGCGTTGGTCGACCCGCCGGTGGCGGCCACCCCGGCGATCGCGTTCTCGAACGCGGCGCGGGTCAGGATGTCGCGCGGCAGGACGCCGCGCCGGAGCACGTCCATCACCAGCTCGCCGGCCCGGCGACCGACTTCGTCCTTGCGCGCATCCACCGCCGGCGGCGAGGCCGAGCCGAGCGGCGAGAGGCCGATGAACTCCATCGCCATCGCCATCGTGTTGGCGGTGTACTGGCCGCCGCAGGCACCCGGCCCGGGGCAGGCGACGTCTTCCAGCGCCTTGAGGTCGGTCGCGCTCATCTTGCCCGCCTCGAAGGCGCCGATCGCCTCGTAGACGGAGCGGATCGTGACCTCTTTGCCCTGGAACTGGGACGGCATGATCGTGCCGCCGTAGACGAGGAAACCGGGCACGTTGAGGCGGACCAGGGCCATCGCCAACCCGGGCAGGTTCTTGTCGCAGGCGCCGAGACCGATCACGGCGTCGAACATGTGGCCGCGGCCGACCAGCTCGACCGAGTCGGCGATGATCTCGCGCGAGATCAGCGAGGTCTTCATCCCCTCGGTGCCCATCGTCACGCCGTCGGAGATGGCGACGGTGTTCAGCTCCATCGGGGTCCCGCCGGCGGCGCGGATGCCTTCCTTAACGTGCTTCGCCAACCGGCGGAGGTTGAAGTTGCACGGCATCGTCTCGATCCAGGTGTGGGCGACGCCGATGATCGGTTTGGCCAGGTCGTCGTCGGTGAAGCCGATCGCCTTGAGCATCGCCCGGGCCCCGGCCCGGGTCGGTCCTTCGAGCAGGGTCCGGCTCTGGTGCTTGACATCGAAGCCGCCGGCGACGGCGGTGCCGCCGTTGGCGCCGGGTTGGGGGCGGTCGGAAACGCTCATGGGTGGGGAGGTCCTCCGTCAATGGTGGTTGCGCTCGCCGGTTGATGGGGGCAGTTTCGACGGGCAGCGGCAAATCGGCAAGGGGTATCTCGTGACGGAACCGGGGGTGGCAGGATTGAGCGGTCATGCCCGTTGAGGCGGGCGGACACGGAGGTCCGCCCGCGTCGCAACGCGCGAAACCACGATATAGCCCCATTCCTCAGGAGGACGAAGGGGACCGATCGCCGCGTCCGGAATCGGTCGCGGAACCGTATCCTTGCCTTGAGCGGGGGCAAGGCCGGGAGGCAGCAACCGCGAGCGAGAAACCGCAGTACTCGATGTTGGTGGAATGGCCGAGCGACGACGAGGCGTGTTTGGTGAACCTGCCCGGGTGGGAGACGCGGGTGTTTGGCCCGGCCACCCACGGCGAGACGTGACGAAGAAGGCGTGCGCAACGGCGACGACGCGCTCATTGCGTTGATCGCGTCCGTGCCGCGGCACGGTGGGGCGCTGCCGGAACCGCGCCGGTTCGCCCGGGCCAAACCGGCACCCGCCGTGGAGGCGTCGGTTCGTTCAGCCCGAGCGCTGGAACCCGCCTTCTGAGTGGATCACCTGACCGGTGATCCAGGCGCCGTCGTCGGAGGCGAGGAACGCGACCAGGCGGGCGGCGTCCTCGGGCGTGCCGAAGCGGCCGAACGGCATCCTTGGGAGGAGGGTGGCGCGGGTGGCGTCGTCCATCCAGCCGGTGTCGGTCGGGCCGGGGTTGACGGCGTTGACGGTGATCCCCAGGTGGCCGACCTCGGCGGCGAGGGTGACGGTGATCGCCTCCATCGCCGCTTTGGTGGCGGCGTAGGCGAGTTCCTCCGTCATCGGGCCGAGACCCTGGCCGGACGTCATCGCGATGATCCGCCCGTTGGCGCCGGTGAACCGGCGGGCGAACTCCGCCGACAGCAGGGCGGCGGTGCGGAGGTTGACCGCGTAGTGGGCGTCGAGCGTCGCCGCGTCGAGCCGCGCGTACCCGTCGCGGGTGGAGTAGGCGGCGTTGTTGATCAGGATCGCCGGCGCACCGAGGGCGGCGGTGGCGGCGTCGAGGACGACCGTCGCCGCGTCGGGCGCCGAAAGATCGATCTCCTGCTCCCCGGCGCGGACGCCGAGGGCTTCCAGTTCCGCCTTCAGGGCGGCCGGGCCATCGTCGTCGGCGCCCCACGGGAAGTCCCGATCGTAGGCGTTGAAGTGGGTGAACCAGACATCGGCGCCGCCCGCGGCGAGGGCGCGGCAGATCGCGGCGCCGATCCCGGCCCGCCGGCTGGCGCCGGTGACGACGGCGACGCGGTTGGCGAGGGGACGGGTGGTGGGCATGGTCGTCTCCGGAGTATCCCCCAACCCCCCCAGCCCCCTTTCCCCCGATCGCGAGGAAACGGGGAAACGAGGATGGCGCCATCGTGCTCCCCCTTGCTGCGAGATCGGGGGAAAGGGGGTTGGAGGGCTGAGGAGATCGTCCACCCCCCGTGCTACCATTCAACCATGAGTCACGCCCCCATCGCCCGCCCCAACGCGCGCTATCCGGACCCTCGCCGGCGCGCCCTCCGCGCCACCGGCCGAGCGCGAACCCGGCGCACGGGCGGGTTGCCGCCGCATCTGCTGCCGGGGGTGAGCGGGAGGACCGCGGCGCGGCAGGGAGGTGGGATC
>CADCWE010000239.1 GCA_902806325.1 uncultured Thermomicrobiales bacterium
CGCTACGGCACCTTCCGGTACAACAATACCGACCACTCGATCGAGACCGGCCTCCTGGCCGCCAAGAACCTCCTCGGCGAGCGCCACGACCTCGACCGCGTCAACGCCGAGGCCGAGTACCACGAGATCAAGCGCGTCCCGGAGGCGGTGGCGGCGGGCCGGTAGGGGCACGGCATGCCATGCCCGTTCGGCGGCGGAGGGGCGGGTGGCGCGCCGCCTCGTCCCCGGACGGCGCGACGGGGCGTTTCCCGGTCGCCTGGCGCAGCGCCAGGGGTTCGTGGCGCACGAGGGCGCACGCCACGCGCTCCTACGACGTGGATTGCCGATGGCGGAGTTGGCGAACCGGATGCCGGGCAAATCCGCGCCGGTCGCGAGTTGGGTCAACCGGCTCGCGATCCGGCGCGTCGACGTGCGGGCATGGAGCGGGGTCCGGCGCCTGATTCTGGCGCTCTCGATCCTCTACCTCGCCAAGCAGGTGATCTTCGTTTTTGCCTTCCCGGCCTTCACCGGGCACGATGAGGTCGCACACTACAGCTACCTTCGGACGGTGGCAACCGAGGGTCGGGTGCCGGTGCTCCTTGAGGACCGGCTACCGCCAGAGCTGTACAAGTATTGCAAGTTCACGCTCGGCTGGATCTGCTTTCAGAACACGCAACAGTATCTCGACAACCCGCCGTACCAATGGCCGTACAGCTATCGCGGACAGAATGTCGTCTACCAAGAGGGCTACCAATACGCCGCCAATCATCCGCCGCTGTACTACATGCTGATGGCGCCGGTCTACTGGTTGAGCGACGGCGCTTCGCCCGAAACCCAGATCTATCTGTTACGTCTGGCGGTCATCCCGTTCGGCCTGGTGACCGTGCTGTTGGCGTTCCTCATGGCTCGTGTGCTGTTTCCCGGCGACGCCTTTTTGGCGGTCACGGTGCCGGCGTTCGTTGCCTTCCAAACGCAGATCTCGTACGAAGCCGCGATGGTCAACAACGACATCGTCGCCATCGCGCTCTACAGTTGGATCCTGTACCTGCTGGTGCGGGGGCTTCGGGATCGGTTCCCGGGCCGGATCTGCGTGTTGATCGGGTTCGTGCTCGGGTTGGCGCTGCTGGCCAAGGGGACCTCGCTGACCGCGGCGCCGATCATCGGCGGGACGGTGATCCTGGGCGTCGGGTGGCGCAGCTGGCGGACCTGGCTCAAGCGCGGCGTCCAGATCGTGGTCCCGGCGGCGATCCTGGTGTCGCCGTGGTACGCCTTCCTCTACCGGACCTACGGCAACCTCAGCGGCCTGCCGCAGGTCCAGGAGATCCAGTGGTGGGATAACCCGAGCGCCTCCTTTTTCGGCCTCCTGTTCGACCGCGGCTTCGCCCTCGAACGGTTCCGGGAAACGTGGGGCTACTTCGGTTGGAAGAAGATCTTCTTCGACGACGCGATGTATTG
The DNA here is from genome assembly GCA_902806325.1 of uncultured Thermomicrobiales bacterium. Taxonomy (GTDB): domain Bacteria; phylum Chloroflexota; class Chloroflexia; order Thermomicrobiales; family UBA6265; genus CADCWE01. The sequence continues at coordinate 1,435 of CADCWE010000239.1, forward strand.
GGCGATCGGGATCCCGCTGCTGATCGCCCTCGGCGGTCTCGTCCAATACCTCGTCGTCGCCAACCCGATCAAGCCGCTGAACGACAACGACGATCGGGTCGAGCGGCCGAAGCCGTGGCAGTACGGCGCGATCTGGGTGCTGCTCGGGACGAGCGTCGTCGCCTACCTGGCGGTCGTCCAGTTCGGCGTCGATTTTTCGCTGACCCAGGCGCGCTACTACTTCCCGGTGGTCAACGCCGCCGCACTGCTCCTGATGCTGGGCCTCCGCACGCTGTTGCCGAAGCGGCTGCACCGCATCGGGCAAGGAGCGGTCGTCGGCGCCCTGGTCGTGCTGACCGTGGTGATCCTGTCCCAATACGTGCTGCCGTACTACGCCGGTTGGGAGATCGGGGGCGGGGTCTGAGCGAGCAACCGCCGCGCGACAGCGAAGACGCGGGTCCGTCGCCGACCGGCGATGGGGTCGGGCCAGCCAGGTCGCGCTGGCCGCGTCGTCGCGTGCCGATCGTGGCGTGGTGCCTGGCCGCGCTCGCGTTCTTGGTGCTGCTAGGGGTCGGCTCGGTGACGATCTACCCGGGCGGCGGGGCCACGCGCGAGGCGTCGATCCGGCGGATCTGGGACGTGCAGTCCGAGCGGCTGCCGCCGCTCGGCTCGACCGACCTGACCCGCTTCCTTTTCGGCGCCTCGGTGGCGGTGTTCGTCGTCGGCTCGTTGGCGGTGCTTTGGCTGGCGCTGACGCTGGAGGACGACCCCGCCCGGCGTGATGGTCCGGACGGGCGTGGCGCTGCCACCGGCGGCCGATCCGAACCAGCGTGACCCGATCTCGCTTCCTTCCCGATCCAATTTGGTACGCGCTGGCCGCGATCCTCGCGGTCTCGGTCGCCGCCCGCCTCGGCGGCTTCGACATCTGGGCGACGGTCCCAGGGGCGGACAGGTCTCCGGTCCGAGTGGTCGACACCTTTGCCACGGTGGACCACCCGTTCCACGCGACGCGGGCGGAGACGCTGCGCCGGGCGCTGGCCGACGGGCACCCGCTGCGCTGGATCGCGCACCACCAGGGGGGCTACCCGGCGGAGTTCTACCCGTTGGGAGTAGCCTGGCTGGAGGTCGGCGCCTGGGCGCTCCTGTTCGGGGCTCTGCCGATGCTGGCGATTCACAAGCTGGTCGTGATCGGCTTGCTGCTGGCGCCCGGGGTGGCGTTCATCTTCCTGGCGCGCCGGGATGGGCGAACCGCGGCGGTCGGGTTCGCGGCGCTGGCGGCGCACGTCGCGGTGCCGGGCGGGCCGTACCATGGCGGATACCGGGAACTGGTCGAGTGGGCGCTGGTCACCAACGTCGCCGCCAGCGCGGCGCTGCTGTTCGTGCTCCATTGGCTGTCCGCGTACGCGACGACGGGGCGGCGCCGGGCGGCGGTCGGGGCGTCGTTGGCGGCGGCGCTCGCGGTCTGCACCAACCCCCGTTCGCTGGTCGCGCTGGGCGTGGTTGGGGCGGCGTGCTGGATCGCGGCCGTCGTTGGCGGCACCGGGTGGGCGGCGACGACGCGGCGGGTGGCGCTGGTTGGCGGGGCGACGGCGCTGCTGGCGGCGCCGGAGTTGGTCTCGCTGATCCGGTTCGGCGATCTCTACTTCTTCGTCCGCTACGAGGAATACGAGACCTGGCGGGAGTATTGGGACGCCTCGGTGACGGCGGTGTCGTGGCCGGTGTTTGGGTTGGGAATGGGCGGGGCGGTGCTCGGGTTGGCGTTCGCTACCCGCTCGTTGGCCGAACGGCATCGCGAGGGTGGTTCTCGCGTCACGGTCGGATTCGCGCCAGGAACCGTCGCCGCCACCATCGCCCTTGCCCTCTACGTCGTGGCAACCATCGGGGTCGATGCCTTCTCCGGAGAAGGCGACATCTTCGCCAACCTCGAAGCCATCCGGCTGATGCCGTTCCAGCGGCTGCTCACGATCTATCTGGGGGCCGTGGCGCTCGACGCCGGCTTGCGCTGGATCGGCGGCCGGTGGCGGGACATCGCTTCCGGCGCCGGGTTGGCGATCGGCGCTGCGGCGGTGCTGCTGGCGTGGCTGTCGCCGCTGGGCGGCCTGGCCGACGCCGAGCAGGGGCTGTTTCCGGTCCAGACCACGGCGGTCGCGGCGACGGCGGAGTTCGAGACCGCCATCGCGGCGGCGGACGGGGCGGCGGCGGCGGGGACGGCGGTCCTGGTCCTCGGGTCGGCGCTCGGCTGGCACCAACAGCTGTGGGCGCCGACGGTCACGGAGCGGCCGCTGTTCTACGACAACTGGCTCTGGTACTGGCACACCCGGCACGGTGGCCCGTACGACTACCGCCAAGGTCACGCCTACCCCGATCCCGGTCTCGCGTTGGCGCCGGAGTATTTGGCGCGGCACGGTATCGGCGCGGTGGCGGTGACCGGGGCGGCGCGGGGAGACGCCTCGCGCTCGGCCGCGTTGGAGCCGGTGCGGAGCGGGCTCTTCGACGTCTACGCGGTGCGCGCCCCGGTGCCGCTGGCGACGATGCCGGGCGGGACGGCGCCGGACACGGCCGAGATCGGCCCGCAGCGGATCACGCTCCGCGGCACGAGCGATGGCGGGGAACTCCTCGTCCGCCACAACTGGTTTCCGCGTTGGCGGGCGACTGTCAATGGCGAATCGGCGGCGATCTCCCGGACCGAGGACGGATTCATGGCGGTCCCGGTTCCCGCTGGACCGGCCGAGGTCGAGTTGGTGTATGGAGTGGACGGGTGGGATTGGGTGGCGCGGGGCTTGGTTGCGCTGGGAGGGATCGTTCTCCTCGCCGCGTGCCGCTGGCGGGACGGGCGACCACACCGGGTCGCCCCGACCAGGCCGGGGGTGTTCTCCGTGGCCGCGCGGGAACGACCAGAACCAACGCGCGCGTAGGGGCGACCCGGTGTGGTCGCCCGTTTCCCCGACCCAGCCCGTCCGCCGTCGGTCGCCGTGTTCCGGCACGGACGCAAAGCCCCCTCTCCCACGCATCGGGAGAGGGGGTTGGGGGTGAGGGACGGTGAAAAACCTTCCCTACACCCACCCCGCAATCGGCACGTCGATGATCGTCGGCAGGTCCCGCTCCAGCGCCTCGACGACCGCGGCCTCCAGCGCCGCCGGTGATTCGGCGCGGACACCGGGAATCGCATAGGCCCTGGCCAACGCGACGTAGTCCGGGTTGATCAGATCCACCGCCAGGTAGCGGCCGTCGCGGGATGAACGTTGGGCGTCCTTGACGGCGGAGTAGGTGCTGTCGTTGAAGATGACGATCGGCAGGCCCAGCCGTTCGGAGACCGCCGTCGCCACCTCCTGCATCGTGAACTGGAAGCCGCCGTCGCCGCAGACCGCGACCACGGCGGTGTCGGGGCGACCGATCTTGGCCCCGATGGCGGCGGGGAGGGCGTAGCCGAGGGTGCCGTAGCCGGCGGGAAACTGGAAGGTGCGCGGTTCGTAAGCGGGAAAGAGTCCGATCGCGGCGTAGCTCATCATCGTCATGTCCCAGGCGACGATGCCGTCCCGAGGGACCGCCCGGCGGAGGGCGTCCAGATACGGCAAGCGGTCGGCGCCGAAGGCGTTCGCGCGGGCGTCGTGCTTCGCCGCTTGGACCTGGGAAGCCCCGAACCCATCGCCGCGGAAGTCTTCTCCGGCCAGGAGGGTCGCGATGCCCTCGGCGGCGAGGGCGGCGTCGCCGACGATGCCGAGCGAGGGCTGGGCGTTGAGGATCAACTCGTCCGGATCGACGTCGACCCGGATCAACTCGCGACAGAGCGGCATCGTGAAGTCGTGGGTGTCTTGGGCGCCAAGCTTGGAGCCGAAGACGACCAGGCATTCGGTCTCGCGCAGCAGGGCGTCGACCGCGTTCCCGGCGCCCCACAGGGCGCCAACGACCAATGGATGGTCCTCCGAAACGCTGCCTTTGCCCATCGTCGAGGTCAGGACGGGGGCGCCGAGGCGCTCGGCGATGGCGAGGACGTGGGGACCGGCGTTGGCGGTCACCGCGCCGCCGCCGCAGTAGAGCAGGGGGCGCTTGGCGCGCTTCAGCCGGTCGGCCGCGTCGCGAAGCAGCCGCGGGTTCGGCCGCAGCGCCGCCGGCAACGAGACGGCGAGGTCGTCGTCCTCGGCACGCTCGTCGAGCACGTCGAGCGGGATCTCGACGTGGACCGGGCGGGGGCGACCGGTCCCCAGGCGACGGAAACCTTCGGCCACGGCGCCGTAGACGGCGGCGGCGGCGTTGGCGCGGGTGTTCCATTGGGTGACGGCGGCCATTACCCCGAGCTGGTCTTTGAGGTCGTGCAGGCTGCCGCGCATGCGGTCGACGTAGGCCCGCTCGACGTTGGAGGAGAGGACGAAGACCGGCGAGGAATCGGCGTAGGCTTCGCCGATCGGGGTGGCGACGTTGGTGATGCCGGGTCCGGTGATGATCACGGCGACCCCGGGGCGACCGGTGGCGCGGGCGTAGCCGTCGGCCATGAACCCGGCGCCCTGCTCGTGGCGGGCCAGGACGTGGCGGATCGGCGAATCGAGCAGCGCGTCGTAGAGGGCCAGCGTGTGGACGCCCGGGATGCCGAAGACGGTTTCGACGCCGTGCGCTTCCAGGGCCGCGATCGCCTGCTCGGCGCCGCTGTGGGTGACGGCGAGCGTCGCGGTCGGGGCGGTTTCGGTTTGAACCATCGGGGCGGAATCCTCCATTGTCGGATCGTGCCGGCGGGCTACGTGGTCTTGGCCCCGTTCCCCGACTTCGTCGTCTCCTGGTCGGCGATCCATTGGCCGCCCCGGGCCGAGAGGCGCCAGCGGTTGCGGGCGCGCACGCCGCGCCCCCACATCGGTTCGACCAGACCGCGGGCGCGGGCGCTGGTGAACAACGCCTCGACGAACGCGGCGTGGCACCCCAGGCTGGCGGCCGTCTCCGCCGCGTCGCTGGTCGGGGAATAGCCGCGCTCGTTCGTCGCCACCGCGCGCAGGAACGGGCGCAGGAAGGCGTCCAGTGGGGACGGTTTCTGCGGCGTGGCGGAGCGCCGGGGGACCGACATCGGGGCAGACCGTTCCGCGTCGCGCGTGGCGCCCGGTGCGTTCGCCGGGGCGGCGGCGATTCTAGCACCGCGACCGGACGCGGCGCGGACTAGGCCGCGCGCGTTCCCCTGGTATCCTTCGCCCGTTCGGACGCCCCGGTCACGGAACGGCGGGGCGGACGGCGGGAACGTGGGCGCGATGGCGGACGACGGGGTGGTATGGACAACCGGGTGATCGCTTCGCCGCGCCTTCCGGGCGGCGACCTGATCGCGGCCGTGCTCGACCGCGAGGTGATGGGCCTGGCGGACCGGGGCGGCGCCAGCGGGCTGGTCGGATCGCGGTGGGCGGATCTCTGCGCGGAGCAAGCCCTGGGGTGGCCCGGCACCGCCCGCCCGATCCCCGGCCCGGCGGGTGGCACGTTCGCGGTCGAGCGCGTGGTCCGGTTGGACGATGCCCCGGCGATCGCCGCCGAGGCATCCCGGCGGGCGCTCCAGAACCCCGATCTGCTGCTGGTCGGGGAGCGCGACGGACGGCCGGTGTTGCAGGCCGCCGACGCCAAGTTCTCGGTCGAGACGGCGCGGGAGAAGCAGGTCAGCCCGGCGGTGGTGGCGGCGCTGCTCGACCTCGGGCCGTCCCTGACGACCCTGCTCGGGGACCTGGGGCCGGCCGACGCCCTGGGTTTGGTCGAGGGCGTGTTTTTGTGCCCGGATTTTCCGCTGACCCAGGTCATGCTGCGGCGGCGGTCGGGGATCGTGCGGGCGACGGTGCGCAACGACCAGGTGGTCCTGCTGCCGGCACCGGCCGAGCGGTTCTTCGCCCCGATCGAAGGCTGGCGGCTGGTGCCACCGCTGGCGGCGGTCGACGCGTTGCCGGTGGCGGCGCGAGAGAGCTTGCTGGCCGCGCTCTACTACTTCCGCCTGGCGCGGGCGGCGGTCGGGTGCTGGTTCGACCAAACCGGCCCGCTGTTGGCGTTCAACGACAAGCCGGCGTGGGACGAACCCGCGATTCTGGCCGATTTGGAACCGCGGACCGCGGACGGCGCTGCCCGTTCGGCGTTCGAGGTCGTGCGGCGCTGGAACGCCGATGTCCAGAGCGTGCGGGCGCAGCGGGCGGCGGTCGACCAGGTCGCGGCCTTACCGCTGCTGAATCGCGAGATCAAAGACCTGGCGGCGCGGGTCGCGCTTCGGGCAGGCGTCGAGCCGCCGTCGGTGAACCAGGTCCGGCGCCGGGTTGGCGCCTGGTACCGGGGGCGGCTCCGCGACCGGTTCGGGCCCTTGCTGCCGCCGGTGGCGGACCTGCCGACCACCTTGACCAACCTGGGACGGGTTGGGGCGGATCTGGCCGTTGAACTGCGGGCCGAAGCCGAGCGCGTCGTCGCCGAACTCGTCGCCCAAGGGGTGACGGCGGGACCGCCGCCGAAGCGGGAACCGGTGCGGGGAACGGCGACGCGGCGGCCGTATTGAGGTGGGTGAATCCCCCAGCCCCCAGCCCCCCCTTCCCCTCGCGTACGGGTGAACGAGGGGGCTGGAGGGGGAAGGAGATACCCCGCTCACAACCGCCGCAACTGCGGCACCGACGCCCCAACCAGCGCGGCCAGCGACGAGGAGACGATGGCCCCGATCGCGACGGCGGTCGGGGCGCCGTACCGGTCGGCGACGAGACCCATCGGCATCGCACCGAGCGACATCAGGCCCCAGGTCAGCATGTAGGCGCCCATCACCCGGCCGTGGACGTCGTCGGCGATCCGGTGTTGAAGGAGGGCGTTGTTGGCGCTCATGTACGAGGCGCCGCTCATCCCGGCGCAGACCAGCAGCGGCACCGTCAACAAGACCGAGCGGGACAGGGCGACGCCCAGCAGCAGCCCGCCGTAGACCACGGTGTTGGCAATCAAGAAGCGACCGGCGCCCTGCGGTTTGAGGTGGGCCGCGACCAGCAAGGAGCCAACCACCGCGCCGGAGCCGGACGAGGCCATCAGCAGGCCAAGCCCGCCGGCGCCAATGCCGAGGATGTCGCGGGCAAAGATCGGCAAGAACTGCAAGTAGGGGAAAACGAAAAAGGTTGGCACGCAGGCAAGCAGGAACAGCCCGCGCAGATCGGGCCGGGCCAGCACCAGGCGGATGCCGTCGAAGACGCCTCGTCCGGCGGTCGGGGTCGTCGCGGCACGCCGCGACGGGAGGCGGACCCCGAAGACCAGGGCGAAGGCGAGCCCCAGCGCGGTGGCCTGCAACAGGAACGCGGCGCCGGTGCCGAAGACGCCGATCAGGGCGCCGGCGAGCGACGGCCCGACCACCCGGGTCATGTTGTTGCCGGCGCTGTTCAAGGCGACCGCGTTGGTCAGGTCCTCACGCGCCACCAGCCCCGGCACCAGCGACTGCTGGGTCGGATTGAGCAGCGCCTGCAGCGAGCCGTTGGCGAACGCGGCGACCAGCAGGTGCCACGGCGCCGCCCAACCGCCGAAGACAACGACCGCGACGAGGGCGGCGAGGACCGCCGCCGTCGCTTGGCAGACCAGCAGCAGTTTCCGCCGATCCAGGCGGTCGATCAGCACGCCGCCGGGGATCGCGACGACCAGAAACGGCAACCCGGCCATGAACCCGACCAAGCCGACGAAGAACGGCGAGTCGGTCAGTTCCAGCGCCAGCCAGCCAAGCGCGACCTGCTGCATCCATTGCCCGAGCGAGGCCGCCATTCCGCCCAGCCAGAGCCGACGGAAGGTCGGATACTTGGCGAGCGCCCAAAAGATGCCGCGCCGGGGCGCCGGAACGGCCGGGGCGGCGGCGTGTTCGGCGGGCAGGGGATCGCGCTCCCGGACCGGGATCGCCAAGCGGATGCTCCTTGGGAACGGGAATGGCGTGGGCCAAATGCCCGGGTGAGGATACCATCGGGCTGGTAGGGTCAAACCGATGACGGATGGTTCTGGTCGTTCGGTACGACATCGTTTTCCGTTGGTCGCTGAGGTGTGCGCCCCCGGTGGCCGCCCGTTCGCCCGCGCACCATTGCGGTGGTCAACGCGATCGTCGCCAGCCAGCGGAGGACCCCGCGATGGACCAATCCACCCACGACCGCCTGACCACCGCCCTCCGCTGCGCCACCGACTGGCTGGTGGACATTGCCCAGGTCGGACCCGGCCGCCCGTTCGGCGACCCGAAGGGCTACCCCCACGCCGACTACACCGGCGCGATGCGGACGGAGTACGACACCAAGACGCGGCGGTGGACGGTCAACGGTCCCGCCTTCCACACCGGGCAGGCGGTGCGGGCGCTGCTGGTGGCGGCGGGGCGGACCGGCGATACGCGGTACCGCGAGGCGGCGATCCGGGGCGGCGCGTTCTTGCTCCGGGAGCGGATCGACGAGGCGGGACATCCGCAACGCGGGTTGCTGCTGTCCTTGGAGCAGAACGACGACGAGATCAACGTCCAGGTGACCTGGGAGGCGTTGAGCGGGCTGCTCGATTTGCACGAGGCGACGGGGGATGGCGTGTATTTGGGCGCGGTCCGGACGAGCGCCGATCTGCTACTGGACGGGGCGTACCTGCCGGAAGAGCGGTTGATGCGCGACCACTACTCGCTGCGCCAGCGCGCCTTCGTCGGCGATGCCGACAACGAGTTGCCGGGACGGGCGATGCTCGACGACGCCGTCTTGCTCCGGCTCTCCGAGCGGACGGGCGAGGCGCGCTACCGCGAGGCATTCCTGGCGATGGCGGATCGCCTCCTGGAGGAGGAAGGCCCGCCGGGAACGTGGCTCCGCTTCCCTCCGTGGCGGCCGGAGCAACGAAAGATCCACAACCGGAAGTCGTGGTGGTGGGGACACCCGCTGCTGGCCGCGTTCGACGCCACCGGCGACGAGCGCTACCTGGCCGGGGCGACCCGCGCCGGGGACTGGTATCTCCGCACCCAGACCGTCGACGGTGCCCTCTACTACGCCCCGGACCCGGACGAGCGGCACCGCGCCTTCGAGATGTGTACCTCGGTCGTCGCGGTGGCGATCCTGTTCTGGGCCGACCTTTGGCGGCGGACGGACGAACCGCGTTTCCGGGCCGGAATCCGGCGGGCGCTGCCGTACCTGCTGGCGGCGCAGTTCGGAGCGGACGCGGGCGACCCCGACGTGGTCGGGGCCTTTTTTGAGTCGCCGAACCCGCCGGACGGGACGGTGGCGCCGGGGTTCCAGGTCCGCGACCTCGCCACGGTGTTTGGGGTGCGTGCGCTGAACGCGGTGCTGGAGCTTGGCGATTTCGATGAACCGCGGGGCGAGCGGGAGAACGCGGGGATGCCGTGGTGATCGGTGCGTTCGGGGCGTCTCCATCGCGGGGCGTGTCGGTTCGGGGCGCGGGCGTCCACCTGCCCCAGGCCAACGCCTGGCGATACTGCCAACCCCGTATCCGAGGGTGCAGACAGCCGCCGACGCCCTTGGTATGCTCCCGCCGATCGTCGCGCCCCGTTCGGCGAACCGGCGCGACCGCGGCCACGGCGATGGTGCCGGGTGGGCCTTCGGACGACACGGAGGAAAGGTAGGCGGCATGGCGGATACGATGACCGCTCCGGCCACGATGGCGATCCAGGTCACCGTCAACGGTTCCAATCGCGGCGGCAACGTGGAGCCACGGACGCTGCTCGTCCATTACCTGCGCGACCACCTGAACCTGACCGGCACCCACGTCGGCTGCGACACCAGCCAGTGCGGCGCCTGCGTCGTCCACCTCGACGGCGAGTCGGTCAAGAGCTGCACCGTGCTCGCGGTCCAGGCCAACGGGTCCGAGATCACCACCATCGAGGGGCTGGCCAAGGACGGTGACTACCACCCGGTCCAGCAGGGGTTTTGGGAGATGCACGGCTTGCAGTGCGGCTACTGCACGCCGGGCATGATCATGGCGTCGGTCTCATTGCTCCAGCGCAACCCGAACCCGACCGAGGACGAGATCCGCCACGGCCTGGAAGGCAACCTCTGCCGCTGCACGGGCTACCAGAACATCGTCAAGGCGGTCCAGTACGCCGCCGGTCAGATCGGCCGCGACGCCGGCGCGGCCGACGCCCCCCTGCCGCACGACGCGCACCGGCCGATCCACCACGACGGCACGACCCCCCACGACCCGGCCTCGGTCGACGATTGGGAAGACGAGTTGGCGGGGGAGAGCGACGAATCGTAGGGGCGCATGGCAGGCGCCCTCGTTGCCGGGAGGCGGAACGCGGTCCCGCCCGACCGTCCTGGGCGTCGCACGATGGTGGCGGTGACGCGGACGTATGCCATGCGCCCCGACGACCGCCACGGCCATTGACGTGACGGAGGTGAGCCAATGAGCGCGATCCTCGATCCGACCCGAAAACTCGTCGGGCAACCGATCAAGCGGCGAGAAGATCCCCGGCTGATCGCGGGCGCCGGGGCCTATCTGGACGACATCAAGCTGACCGGGATGGTCCACGCGGCGTTGGTCCGTTCGACCTCGGCCCACGGGCGGATCAAGAGCATCGACGCCGGCACGGCGCGGGGGATGCCCGGCGTGCTGGCGGTCTTCACCGGCGAGGATTTCGCCGATCTGAACCCGCTGCCGGGGGCGTGGACGGCCGGCGGCGTGCAGAACAACGTCAACACCCCGCGGGTGCTGGCGATCGGCGAGGTGCACCAGGTCGGCGACCCGGTCGCGGTCGTGATCGCCGAGAACGCCTACCAGGCGGCGGACGCGGTCGAGGCGGTCGCGGTCGAGTACGAGGACCTCGGCGTGGTCGTCGACGCCAAGAAGGCGACCGAGGACGGCGCGCCGCAGTTGCACGAGAACGCGCCGAACAACGTGGTGCTGAAGTGGAGTTGTGGGAAGGAGGCGGCCGAGGTCGACACGGCGTTGGCCGCGGCCGAGGTCCGGGTTCAGCAGCACCTGGTCAACCAGCGCCTGATCCCGACCTCGATCGAGCCGCGCGGCTCGATCGGGCGCTACGACCCGGGGACCGGCGACTACACCCTCTGGACGACCTCCCAGGCGCCGCACGTGATGCGACTCCTGATCACCGCGTTCGTGATGGGGATCCCAGAGAACAAGTTGCGGGTGATCTCGCCCGACGTCGGCGGCGGGTTTGGCTGCAAGATCTTCTGCTACTACGACATGGCCCTGATGCTCGCCTTGTCGAAGAAGCTGGACGGGCGTCCGGTCAAATTCTTCGAGGACCGCTCGGAGAACTACCTGACGACGACCCACGGCCGCGACCACATCACCGACGTCGAGATCGGCGCCACCAAGGACGGCCGGATCACCGCGCTGAAGGTCGATACCCACGCCAACCTGGGCGCCTACTTCTCGACCATCGCCGCCGGGATCCCGACCACGCTCTACGGGCGGATGGTCGCCGGCTGCTACAAGATCCCCAACATCCGGGTCGACGTGACCGCGGTCTACACCAACACGGCGATGGTCGACGCCTACCGCGGCGCCGGGCGGCCGGAAGCGGCGTTTGTGATCGAGCGGGTCTGCGACCTGGTCGCCGGGGCGACCGGGGTCGACCCGGCCGAGGTTCGGCGGCGCAACTTCATCCAGCCCGAGGATTTTCCGTACGACACCGGGATCGGGATGCTGCCCTACGACAGCGGCAACTACGAACCGGCGCTGGACCGGGCGTTGGAGATCGTCGGCTACGCCGGTCTGCGGGCGGAACAAGCGGCGCGACGGGAGCGGGACGACCGGAAGCTGCTCGGGATCGGTCTCTCGTCTTACGTCGAGGTCTGCGGCGTGGCGCCGTCGAAGTGGATCGGGCTGCCCGGCGAAGGCTGGGGCGCCGGGCTGTGGGAAAGCGCCAACGTCAAGGTCCACCTGACCGGCAAGGTGGTCGTCACCACCGGCACGCTGCCCCACGGCCAGGGCCACGAGACGAGCTTCGCCCAACTGGTGGCCGACGAACTCGGGGTGCCGTATGAGGACATCGAGATCAAGCACTCCGACACGCTCGGCACGCCGTTCGGATTCGGCACCTACGGCTCGCGCTCGGCCGCGGTCGGCGGCACCGCGATCTACAAGAGCGTCGCCAAGGTCCGCGAGAAGGCCAAAAAGCTGGCCGCCCACATGTTAGAAGCGGCCGAGGCCGACATCGTCTGGGAACACGGCAGGGCCTACGTCAAGGGGTCACCGGACGCGGCGAAGACGATCCAGGACATCGCCCTTCAGGCGGCGGTCGCCTACGACCTCCCCGGCGAGATGGAGCCGTACCTCGACGAGACGACCTACTACGACCCGCCGAACTGCACCTTCCCCTTCGGCACCCACGTCTGCGTGGTCGAGGTCGATCGCGAAACCGGCGAGATCGCCCTCCAGCGCTACGTCGCCGTCGACGACGTCGGCAACGTCATCAACCCCATGATCGTCGACGGCCAGGTCCACGGCGGCATCGCCCAAGGATTGGCGCAGGCGCTCTACGAGGGCGCCGTCTACAACGACCAGGGCGAACTCGTCACCGGCACGATGAACGACTACGCGATCCCCAAGGCCAGCATGGTCCCGACCTACGAACTCGAACGCACCGTCACCCCCTCCCCGACCAACCCGATGGGCGTCAAGGGCGCCGGCGAGGCCGGCACCATCGCCTCCACCCCCGCCGTCGCCAACGCCGTCATCGACGCCCTGGCGCACCTCGGAGTCAATCACCTGGACATGCCGATCACGCCGGAGAAGGTCTGGCGGGCCATCGGGGGAGGAGCCTCGTAGGGGCGCATGGCCTGCGCCCTTTCCCGGGTCGCAACCGTTCGCATTGACCGCGAGCGCCGGGGTTTGCCATCGGCCGCATGCCATGCGCCCCTACAGTCCCGCCCCCTCATCCATGAATCCCAACGAAAGGAGACGCTGTGTTCCCGAACCGGTTCGAATACCGCCGGCCCGGCAGCCTGGCCGAGGCGGTCCAGATCCTCGCCGAGAACCCGGACGCCAAGCTGTTGGCGGGCGGGCACTCGCTGCTGCCGGCGATGAAGCTGCGGTTGGCGGCGCCGTCGACGCTGGTCGATCTCTCCCAGATCGAGGGCCTGCGTGGGATCGCCGCCAACGGCGCGCTGACGATCGGCGCCCTGGCGACCTACAACCAGGTCCACGACTCGGCGGCGGTCCGCCAGGCGGCGCCGATGCTGGCCGACACCTGCGGCATCGTCGGCGATCCCCAGGTCCGGGTCCGCGGCACGCTCGGCGGCTCGCTTGCCCACGCCGACCCCGCGGCGGATCTGACGGCGGTCGTCCTCGCCCTCGGCGGCGAGGTGACCGTGGTCGGCAGCGGCGGCGAGCGCACCATCGCCGCCGACGACCTGTTCGTCGACCTGCTGACGACGTCGCTGGCGCCGGAGGAGATCATCACCGAGATCCGGATCCCGGACCTCGCCGGCGCCAAGATGGCCTACGAGAAGCACGAGCACCCGGCCTCCGGCTACGCGGTGGTCGGCGTCGCGGCGGTGCTGGCGATGGGCGACGGCGGCACAATCCGGTCCGCGCGGTTGGCCGTCACCGGCGCGACGGCGAAGGCGACGCGGCTATCCAGCGCCGAGGCGGTTCTGGCCGGCAAGACCGTCCGCACCGAGACGATTGCCGCGGCGGCGGCCGCCGCGGCCGACGGCTTGGAGATCAACGGCGACCTCTACGCGTCGGCGGACTACCGTCGGCACCTGGTCGGGGTGCTGACGCGGCGGGCGCTGGAGCGGGCGACGGGGTAGGGGGACCAGCGCGACGACCCGCGTCGCGCGGTATCCCGCATGGGTGACTCAACCGGCGCGGAGTGGCCCGGACCCGGGCGGCCCTCCGCGGCCGCCCGGTCCGTCGCCACGCGTGCCCGATATCGCCCCCATCGGCCGATCTTCGCCTCCTCCCCCGAGAAAACCCGCACGGGGAAAAAGTACCCCGCCGTCCCTGTCCGCCGCGCGCCCGCCTGCGGTATCCTGAAACCTCGACCCGCGGCACGCGCCACCATCGGACGATGCTGGTCGTCCGGGTGCGCGCCGTGCGGGAGCGGGTCGTGGGGAAGGGGACGCGGCATGGCGGATGATGGGAACGACGGCGACCGGCTGCCCGCGCGGTGGCTGACGCGGCGGACGGTGCTGAAGGCGGGCGCGCTCGGGGCCACCGCGTTGGGCGCGGCGACCGCGCCGCGGTGGCCCTTGCTCGGCGGCGGGACCGTGGCCGCGCGCCAGGTCAAAACGCTGGCCGAGCGGGTGGACGTGGCGGACCGGGCCTTTGAGCGCGGCGAGCGACGGGGCGCGATCCTCGCCGATCGGGCGGGACGGCGGGTGCTGGTCGCGGATCGCAACGCGGGCGCCGGGCAGTTCGTCTCCGAACCGGTCGCGCTCGGGTTCCCGCTGACCCACCTTGGACTGCATTGGGACGCCCGCTCCGGCGGCGGCCAGATCCAGGTCTCGGCCCGGGTGTCGGCCGACGGCGCGGGTTGGGGCGATTGGCTGACCCCGGCGCTGGACGCCGCGGCCGGGGAAGCCCCCAACGGCGACGCCTTTGGGGCGCTGCTGGCGGTCGAGGGGGCGCGGTTCGTCCAGTGCCGGGTCGGACTGGACGGGTCCGGCGGCGCGGCCGAGGTCCGCCGCGTCAGCGTGACCGGCATCAACAGCGTGGATGGGGAGCAGATCGTGACGCGGGTCGCCGTGCCTGGGGTGGCGGCGGCGGCGCCCAAGCCGTCCTTGGTGACGCGGGCGGCTTGGGGCGCCTACGAGGGCTATCGCTACAGCGGGAGTACGGAGCGGTGGCCGCGGGAGTACGCCCGCTGGCGCAAGGTCGTCTTCCACCACACCGCGACCGCGAACGGCTACGCCGACGCGGCGGCGCAGGTCCGCTCCATCTATTACTACCAGGCCGTGACCCAAGGCTGGGGCGACATCGGCTACCACGCCCTGATCGGCAACGACGGCCGGATCTACGAGGGCCGCAAGGGCTGGGAAGGCGACCCGGTCAGCCTCGACCTGATCGCCGGGCACGTCTACCGCTGCAACACCGGCACGATGGGCATCTCGATGATCGGCGATTTCTCCTACGCCACCATCCCGGCGGCGATGTTGGACGCGGGGGCACGGATCGCGGCGTGGGCCTGCGCGGCGCGGGGCATCGATCCCCAAGGATCGGGCGCGTTCACGCGCTCCGACGGCACCGTGACCACGGTCGCCAACATCCCCGGCCACCGCCATATCGCCTCCCCGGCGTATCCGACGTCGTGCCCTGGCGACACCGGGTCGTCGCAGTTGCCGAACTTCCGGCAGCGGGTGGCGACCATCGTGGCCGCCAACGTGGCCACGGCCACCCCGACCCGGACGCCAACCCGGGCGGCGACGGCGACCGTGGCGGCAACGGCGACCAGGACGCCGACCAAGCCGCCGACCGCAACGCGCACCCCGACGCGCCAACCGACGGCGACGCGGACGCCCACCCGTCTCCCGACCGCCACCCGCACGCCGACCCGACAGGCGACCGCGACCTCGACGCCGCGACCGTCGGCGTCGCCGACCACGCCGCCGTCGACCGGCACGGCGCTCCCAACCCAACCGCCCCCGTCGCCGACCGCGACGGTCGCCCCCGCGGCGTACCGGATCGCCGGTAGCGGCCGGTCCGCCAACTCCGGCAGTTCTTACGCCGTCTTCGACAACAACGAGGCGACGTTCTGGGCGACGACTCTCGCGGCAACCGCCCCGGTCTCGGCCTACGTCTACGTGGACCTCGGGGCGATCAAACCGATCGGGGCGATCCAATGGGTCTTCGGCGCCGAGGGATTGGCACCGGAGATGCGGATCCAGGTCTCCACCAACCGCACGACCTGGAGCAACCTGACGGCGGCGCCCTTCGCCGGCGGGCCGGTCGGCCAGTGGCAAGAGATCCGGCCGGTGCTCTCGGCACGCTACGTCCGGTGGTACTTCGGCAACCCAACGAAAATCGCCCAGATCGGCGGCTTGGCGGAGGTGAAGATCCGGCCGTAGGACGGCAAGCCCTCGCGTTGGTTCGCCGGGCCGGGGGGAGGGCTTGCTCCGCGGCAACGCCTATCCCCCCACCTCCGCGATCATCTCCCGCGGGATGTCGGTGCAGATCGCGGCGGCGCCGACCTGGCGGGCGAGGCGGGCGTCGGCGATCCGGTTCACCGTCCAGACCATCAGGTCGAGGTCCGCGGCGTCGAGCCGGGCGGCGACGTCGGCGGTGACGGCGCCGCCGAACAACGCCAACGTGGTCGAGCCCAGGTCGGCGGCCGTTTCCC
>CADCWE010000240.1 GCA_902806325.1 uncultured Thermomicrobiales bacterium
GGAAACCGGCGGGCGCGGAACACGCTGGACCGCCTCGACCACCTCGACACCTACATCGCCGCCACCCAGCTCGGGATCACCCTCGCCAGCCTCGCCCTCGGCTGGATCGGCGAGCCGGCGCTGGCCCACCTGATCGAGCCGGGGATCGCGCGCCTGCCGATCCTCTCCGACGGGGCGCGGGAAACGGTCGCCCACACCGCCGGCTTCGCGCTCGCCTTCGCCATCATCACCGCGCTGCACATCGTGCTCGGCGAACTGGCCCCCAAGAGCCTGGCCCTGCAGCGCCCCGAGGCCACAGCGCTCTGGGCGGCGGCGCCGATCCACGGCTTCCTGGTCCTCTTCCGGCCCGTCATCCACGGCCTCAACGCCGTCGGCAACGCCGTGGTCCGCCTCTTCGGGATCGAGCCCGCCGCCGGCCACGCGATGGTCCAGTCGGCCGAGGAGCTCCAGCTCTCGATCGACGCCAGCCGGGCGGCGGGCCTGGTCGACCAGGACGCCCACGACCTCGTCGACCGCGCCTTCGCCTTCACCGGGCTGGAGGTCCGCCACGTCATGGTGCCGCGGACCGAGATGACGGCG
Source organism: uncultured Thermomicrobiales bacterium (assembly GCA_902806325.1). GTDB lineage: Bacteria > Chloroflexota > Chloroflexia > Thermomicrobiales > UBA6265 > CADCWE01. Next base: position 580 of record CADCWE010000240.1, read on the forward strand.
GTGCGGGCGGACGCGTCCCTCGCCGAGGTCCTGCGCGTCGCCGGCGACGGCGGCCGCACCCGCCTCCCCGTCTACGAGGGCGACACCGACCACGTCGTCGGCGTCCTCAACGTCAAGCGCCTGCTGGGGCTGCTGGCGGAGTCGGTCGAGGGGCGGGGGGACGCGCCCGCCTTCGACCTCCGGTCGTTCGCGGCGGAGCCGGTGGTGGTGCCCGAGGGCGCGCGGGCGGCGGACGTGCTGGGGCGGCTGCGCGCGTCGCAGATGCAGCTGGCCCTGGTGGTCGACGAGTACGGGGGCACCGCCGGCGTGGTCACGGTCGAGGACCTGGTCGAGAGCATCGTCGGCGAGATCCGGGACGAGCTCGACCAGACCGAGCCGGACGCCGCGGTGGCCCCGGACGGCAGCCTGGTCCTCGACGGGCTGACCGGGCTGGCCGAGGCCGAGGAGCGGCACGGGCTCGTCCTCGACGAGGGCGGGGTCGACGTGGAGACGGTCGGCGGCTACGTCTTCGCCGTGCTCGGGCGGCCGGCGGTCGTCGGCGACGAGGCGAGGGCGCCGGACGGGCGGGTGCTGCGGGTGGAGGAGCTGGACGGGCTGCGGGTGGCGCGGGTGCGCCTCCTGCCGCCGGATTGGATCCCCGGCGCCGCGGAGGGCGAGGCCCCCACCGGGTGACCGAACCGGCCGTCGGCGCCGGTCGGGCCTGGGTTGTGGGCGGCCGCCGGTCGCCCCATTGCATGCTTGCGCGAAACGCGCGCTACGCCGCGATCCGGTCCGGAGGCACCGTTAGCGCCGGCCGGGGGCGGGCCACCTCCGGGGCGTGGCAGCCGGGGCGGCCGCTGACCAGCCACCCGCCCGGGACCGCGTGCCCCGCGCACTCCGGATCGGCGCCGGCCCCGCCGCAGACGGCACAGACGCCGACCCGGACCCGGAACGCCGCCCGGTGTTTGGAGACCGGGTCGCCCTCCGAACTGGCGCGGCACTCGCGGCCCGAGGCGGTGACGACGTAGGCGGCGCCGGCGTCGGTGCCGGAGGTGGCGACCCAGACGCCGCACCCCAACTGCCGGACCTGCACCCCTTCCCGCTCCGCCCGCTCGACCGCCGCCTGCCACCGCGCCGCCGTCGCCTTGCGCCCGGTCCGGTTCATCGTCGCCGCCATGTCTGGTGCTCCCTTCGTTCCGTACGGGGCGACCCCCACCGCCCTGTTTCGATGTCGTAATGATAACAATATGCGCACAGTGTTGTCAATACGTGGCGACTATGATATTGTTTTGGTGCCGGGCGGTCCGGCGGGAAGGAGCCGAGATGCAGCTACCACGGCTGGCGGAATGGCGGCGGCGGCGGGCGCTGGCGGTGCGCGACCTCGCGGCGCGGTCGGGGGTCGGCACCAGCACGATCAACCGATTGGAGTTGGGCTACCAGTTGGCACGGCCGTCCACGGCGCGGCGGCTGGCCGAGGCTCTAGACGTGGCGCCGGACGAACTGATGGCGCCGGCCGGCGCCGAGGGGGAAGGGGTCGGGCGATGACGGCCAAGCGGCGGGGTCACAACGAAGGCAATATCAAGCAGCGGACGGACGGGCTGTGGGAGGCCCGCGTCAGCCTACCGGGCGGCAAGCGCAAGAGCCTGTACGGGAAGACGCGCAAAGACGTGCAGGACAAGCTGCGGGCGGCGCTGCGCGACCTGGACGCCGGCCTCGACCTGGGCACGGCGCGGCAGACGGTCGGCCAGTTTCTCGATACGTGGTTAGCCGACGTGGTGAAGCCGACCCTGGCGCCAAAGACGTACGAGTCCTACGCCGTGATGTGCCGGGTCCACATCAAGCCGGGCCTCGGGCACCACCAACTTTCCAGGCTGACTCCCCAACACGTCGCGGCGCTGCTTAAGGCGAAACAGGACGCCGGCCTTTCCCCGCGCACCGTGCAGTACATCCGGGCTGTATTGCGGATCGCTCTCAACCGGGCGCTGAAGTGGCAGCTCGTCCCCCGCAACGTCGTCACCCTGACCGACAGCCCG
>CADCWE010000241.1:0-484 GCA_902806325.1 uncultured Thermomicrobiales bacterium
CGGGTCAGCAGCGCCGGGCAGGAGGACAACTCGAGCCTGGAGACGCAGGAGGCCGGGTGCCGGGCCTACGCCGCCGAGCGCGGCTGGGCCGTGGTCGGGGTCCACCGGGAAGTCCACACCGGGGCCGACCTGTTCGAGCGACCGGGGCTCTCCGCCTTGCGCGCGGCGGTCCGCGAAGGGCACACCGACGTCGTGCTCGCGCACGCCCTCGACCGGTTGACTCGCAATCAGGCGCACCTCGGCCTGATCCTCAGCGAGTGTGACCACCACGGCGTTTCCGTAAACTTCGTCACGGAGCAACTCGAGGACACGCCCGAGGGCCGCCTCCTGCAGTCGGTGCGGGGATTCGTCGCCGAGATCGAACGCCTCAAGATCGCCGAGCGCTCTCGACGCGGCGTCCGGGCCCGCGTCGACAAGGGGAGTCCTATCCCGGGCCCAAAGGCGCCCTACGGCTACCGCTGGCGTGACGAACGCAAGAGCGGGT
>CADCWE010000241.1:494-17544 GCA_902806325.1 uncultured Thermomicrobiales bacterium
GCAGGTCGGTCAGCAGGTCCTCGACCGACTCGATCCCGACCGAGAGCCGGACCAGGTCGGCCGGCACCTCCAGCGGGGACCCGCTCACCGACGCGTGGGTCATCCGGGCCGGGTGCTCGATCAGCGACTCGATCCCGCCCAGCGACTCGGCCAGGGTGAACAGCTCGGTCCGCTCGCACACCCGCAGCGCCTCCTGCTCGCCGCCGGTCAGCGTGAAGGACACCATGCCGCCGAAGCCGCGCATCTGCTTCGCGGCCACCTCGTGCCCCGGGTGCTCGGGCAGGCCCGGGTAGTAGACGGCGCCGACCTTCGGGTGGGCCTGCAGCATCTCGGCCACCCGGGCCGCGTTCGCACAGTGCCGGTCCATCCGGACCCCGAGCGTCTTGGCCCCGCGCAGCACCAGCCACGAGTCGAACGGGCCGGCGACCGCACCCATCGCGCGACGCATCTACGACGCGATCCTCGGCGGCCACACCCTCCGATCCGTGGCGATGACGCTGACGGCGGAAGGCATTCCGACTCCGACCGGGCGCGGCAATCGCTGGGAGCCGGCAACCCTTCACTGCTTGCTCACCCATCCGGTCTACACCGGGCGCGCGTTCGCGTACCGGACGAAGGTCGAGCGACTGAAAGGCGGCACCACCCGTTCGATGCTCCGACCCGAGGCGGAGCACGTCGCCTTGCCGGAAGGAACGGCTCCCCGCCTCGTCTCCGATGCCGAGTTCGAGGCGGTCCAGGCTCGCTTCGCGGCAAACCGGGCGAGCGCCACCCGGAACAACGCCAACCCCGAAGCGACCCTGCTTCGCTGCGGGTTCGCGATTTGCGGCTACTGCGAGCATGCCCTCTCCATCACCAAGCGAAAAGGCCGTCCGCACCTCTACCGGTGCCATCCGGTGGGGCGCGACCGCCACGGGTGTCCGTCGTTCGGGGTGACTGCCCCAATCCTCGACCTCGCGGTCTGGCAACGAGTCGAACAGGTCTTGACCCAGCCCGAGATCATCGCCGCCGAGGTCGCGCGCCGAAAGGAGTGCGATCCCTGCCCGGGCGACGTGGCCGCTGTTGACCGCCGGTTGACGACGATTGCCGAGCAACGGTCTCGACTCGCTCGAGCGGTCGCCAACGTGGACGATGACGAGGCCTCGGCGCCGCTCATCAGTGAGCTATGCGTGCTCGCGGAACAGGCGAAGGGACTCCAGAAGGAGCGCGCGGCACTCCTGGCCCAGGCCAGCGCGAGCGCGGCCAACCGCGAACGTCTGGCGGACTTAGCCACCTGGTGCGCGCGAGTGGCCGGCAACCTCCCGAACCTCACCTACGGCGAGCGCCGGATGATCCTCGAGGCACTGGGGGTACGCGTGAAGGTCTACCGGGCCGACCACACCCCGCGCTGGGAAATCACGATGGCGCCGGCGCCGGTGCCATCGCCGTCCCCGGAAAACGCCGACGCCATTGTGTTCAGTAAAGGGAGTCGTTTTTCGCGGGCGACAGCGCGGTGGACGCGAAAAGCTTCGACGGGATCCAGAAGGCGATCCCGGCGGGGCAGGTGGTGAGCGCGGGCACCAACGGCGGCGCGCTGACGCTGGACCTGATGGACCAGCTCGTCGACCGGGTGCTGCCGGGCAAGCCGGAGCTGCTCTGCATGAGCAAGCGCAGCCGGCGCAAGCTGTCTTCGCTGCGGCGCGCCTCCGGGAACCTGCTGGAGACCGACGTCGACGCGTTCGGGCAGCGGGCGCTCTTCTACGACGGGATCCCGATCGTGACCGACGACTTCATCCCCGACACCATCGTGCAGGGCACCAGCGGCGCGGTGACCAGCAGCATCTACGCGCTGAAGTTCGGGATGGGCGCCGGGGTGATGGGCCTGGAGCACGGCGGGATCCAGGCCGAACCGCTGGGCGAGCTGGAGACGAAGGACGCGACCCGGACCCGGATCAAGTGGTACACGGGGCTGGCCGTCTTCAGCGAGCTGGGGGTGGCCCGGATTTCGGGCGTCTTGCCGTAACGGGGGGCGAGGGTCTGGGGTCTGGGGTCTGGGGTTCGGCCGTCGGCCGTGGGGCCGGATGAGAACGCGTTCATCTTTGTCGGCCCCAGACCCCAGACCCGCGACCGAAGGGAGCGAGCGGTGGCGACGAATCCGCAGCACGCGAACAGCACGATCGACGCCCCGATCCTGGCCCTGGCCTCGGCGGTGACGGTCGGGATCTCGGCGGTTTGGAACAGCGAGCCGGTGGATTTGGCCGGGTTCACGCACTTCTGCCTGCTGTACTCGGTGGTGGGGGCGAGCACGCACGCGCGGGAGGTCAATTTCAGCAACGACGGGGTGACCTGGCACGACATGCAGGTGGGGGGCGAGGTGGCCAGCTCGGCGATCAACGCCTCCGGCCAGGCGTCGGGGAACCGGGCGTTCATGGCGGCGACGAACGGCTGCCGCTACCTGCGGTTGCAGATCACGGGCAACGCGACGAATACGCTGGCGCTGACCGCGAGCGTGTCGCTGGTGCGGCGAGCGTAAGACGGGCGCGGCGGGCGGTGGGCGGGGCGCCGGGAACCGCCCGGTCGGCACGCCGTGCCCCCCGTTTGGTGGCCGGGTCGGTCGGACGGCCGTGGTCTGGATCCCCCGTCCGGGGCGGCACCACGCCGCGTGAGAACGTCGCTGGCGAACCTGGTGGTCCGATCGCCTCGGGGCGGTCGGCGGCGGCGCGTGCGCGGCGATCGGTTCCGTTGGCCCGGCGCCCCCGGACGGTTGAGTCGTTGCCCGAACGGGCGCCTTTGGCCGGGCGTCGCTCGATGGGGTGCCTCGGCGGCGCCAGCACCGCGAAAGGAGACCGACCGATGCGCGCGCCCGATCCCCGGCTAGGACCGGGGCACCGCGGCCCGGCGTCCGGCGACGATTGGCCCGCCGATCTGGCCACCGCCGACGACCGCGCCCGCTTCGCCCGCTACGCCGAGGCGCTTGCCTTCTACGGCGGCGACCAGTGGCCGGGGCGGCGGCGGCGCGGCGAGACCCGCCTGACCGTTAACTACGCCCGCGCCCTGGTTCGCAAGGTCGCCTCCTACGTCTTCCCGGCCCCGGTCGGCTTCGGCGTTGCCGCCACCGGCGACGACGCGGCGGCCAACCGGGCCGAGCGCGCCCTGGCCGAACTGGTGGCGGAACTGGACCTGGGGCGGCTGGACGTGGAATTGTGCGTCGAAGCGGCCGTGCTCGGCGATGCCGCGGTCAAGGTGACCTGGGACAAGGCGACCGGCACCCCGGTGGTCGCCGCCGTCGACCCGGCGACCCTGGTCGTGCGCGCCGCGCCGGACAACCCGCGCCGGATCGTCCGCGTTGCCCAGCGCTACGCCCTTGCTGGCGCCGCGATCGGGGAGCTGTTCGGAAGCCCGGCGGACGCGGCCCACCCGCTGGTGCCGGACCGGCAATACCCGGTAAAGTAAGAAACATCTAGGCCCCTCTCCACCGGGAGCGGGTCCAGAAGTCCCTGGCGCGCCATCTCCTCCCCAATGCCGTCCCAGTCCTGCTCAGACGCCACCAATCGCTGGGGCCAGCCTGGGTCCTCCGCATCGAAGCGTTCGGCGGCAGCGGCCCTCTCCCCGTCGTCCCACCCTCCCTTCGGCGCCACGTCGTAGGCGTGGTGCGTCACGATTTTGTCTTCGCCGTTCTGATCCGCCCAACCGGCCGCCAGCAGCCGCGACGGTGCTTGTTCGTAGGGGTCGGCCGAAGCCGGGACGTCCCAACTTAAACGGAGCGCCCAGCGTGGCGCGTGGCTCGCAGGGTAGAGGACCACCTTGGCCCCGAAGCGGCCGAGGATCGTTCGCTTAGTGTCCCAGTCCAGGGTCGCGTTCTCCGCCGCCACCTGGCGCCGGACCTCCTCCGTGTAGCTCACGGCCCGTTGGAGGCGGCTCCGGTTTTGGCTGGCCGCGTCGTGCCGGAGCTGTACCTCCGCCCGTTCGTGTTCGGCGGCGCGCTTCTGGGTAGCGAGGAGTTCGAGTTGCGCCACCAGCGGCGCCGCCGCGTCGGGCGAGGTCAGCATCCGCGCCACGGTGGCGAGGTTGGCCATTTGTCCCTCGATCCCGGCGATCACGCGGCCAATGGAGGACAGTTCCTCCCCCGACCGATCCTTCGCGTCCAGGTGGCGGAGCCGATCTTCGATGGCCTGGGACCGGTTCAGGACTTCCTGGATGAGGGGCCACGCCTGGGCGTCAATGAGGCCGACCTGGATTGCCGCCTTCCGGCACCGGTCCCCCGGCTGGTTGCACACGTACTGCGGCCCGCTCCGGTTGTGCTCAACCTTGGCGCTGTGGCCGCATACGCCACAGACGATGAAGCCTCTCCGAAACACCCCGAGTTGCGGATCGCGGTCTGGGCGCATCGTCTCCCGCCGGTTCAGCAGGAGGCGGTCCCGGACCCGCGCGAACAGGTCCGGAGCAACGACCTGGGGGTAGACGCCTTCGGGCAGCGGGATGATCTTGGGATCATCGACCGGGCGGCGCTCGATGGCCTTGACGACGCGGCCCGCGTCGGCCTCCCGTCGAGCGGGACGGGTGGTCCAGAAGGAACCGAAGACGGCCCCTTCCCCGAGGTAGTTCCGGTTCGTGAGGATGGCGCGCACGGTCTTGGCCGTCCACCGCGTGGTGTCGTTGCGACCGGTCGGGCTGCGCCGGTCACTCCGGCCGTGGTAGGGCGGCAGGACCCCGCGCGCCTCCAAACCGGCGGCTAGCTTGCGGAGGCTCAAGCCTTTGTCAGCCTGCTCGAACAGCCAGCCGACGTGGCCGACCGCGAGCGGGTCGGGGAGGTAGCGGGAGCGGTCATCGCTGTACACCAACCCGAACGTCGGCCGGGCGTTGCCGATGGGCTTGCCGCTCTTGGCCTTGCCGCGCAAGCCACGGGTCGTGTTCTCCGTGATCCGCTCGCGCTGCAATTCGGCCGCGTACGTCCGGGCGTTCAAGACGAACCGCCCGGTGGCGTCGTTCTCGAAGTCGTAGAGGACGAACGCCAACTCCGCCGCCGGATGGTGGCGCTGCGCCTGCTCGATCCGGTCCAGGATCACGCCCGTCACCACCTGGCTGCGGGAGAGCCGGTCTGGGTCGTGGCACAGCAGCACGTCGATGTCGCCCGCGCCCAGCGCGTTCAGGAGGGCGTCGAGCTTGGGGCGTTCCCGCATCGGCTTGTAGCCGCTGGCCACCTCGTGCAGCACGAAGCGGTCGTCCACCATCCAACCCCGGTCGGCGGCATGGTGGCGATCCTCGGCCTCCTGTTCCCGAAGGGAGAAGCGGTCCTCCTTCGACTGTTGCGGGGTACTGACGCGGCAATAGAGGCCGCATCGCAGGGGCCGTCCGTTTACAATGTCCACAGGAACCTCCGTTCCTAGATGCCGCCGGGTGGGCTGCCACGCGCCCCGGCGGCATCGCCGTTTCTACGCCGCCTTCGACTCCGCCTCGACCGTGTTCGTCTTCGACGCGACGAACGCTTCCAAGTCCTCGGCCTCGATGCGCCAGCCCGTCCGCCCCCCGAAGGCCACGCCCCGCAACTCTCCGGCGCGCAACCAATCCCCCACCGAAACCGGGTGAACCCGGAGCAGGGCCGCGACCTCCTTTACCGTGTAGAACTCCGTCTCCTTGGTCATGGCGCTCCATCCCTCCTCACCGCCTACCGTAACTTGGGGTAGTATAGCGTATTCCGGACAAGAACGCCCGTTCCGCCAGGAAATCCGTCTTCGGAGGCTGTTCCCGTAGATGCCGATCCGTAGGATACCGGCGAAAGAGTCGGCGGCGTGGCGATGGGAGCCGGAAGATGCGGGGATGGCCCCTCCGCCGCGCGAGTGGGCCGGAACGGGGCGTTTGCCCCCGACCCCTACGGAGACCTGGGCCTGGCGTTCTGATTGCCCCTGGGGGCTTGGGATCGGCGCCGGGTTCCACGCCGCCCGCGAAGGTCGGGACGGACGCCGGTCCCAAAACGTTTTGGGACTGCCCTGGTTCCAATCTGGGCGATCCGTGCCCAGAGGGGCGTCATCCGATCGCAGAGCAGGCCAAGGCGAGCGGATGCCTTCCCCTTGTCGGACAGTCACCACGATGCTCGCGGGGATGCTATCCTTGGTTCCCCCACTGACGCCCCGCCTCCCGCGCGACGGTAGGAGACGGCCTTGGGCAGCCAGCTCGATCCCGGTCCCGTCGATCCCATCGGTCCCTGGTCCGCGCAGAAGCACCAACTCCTCCACGACTACCTGTCCTCGTACACCACGGTCATGAAGGGCCAACGGTGGTGCCGGGACGGCTACCACTACATCGACGCCTTCGCCGGATCGGGGCGTCCCGTGCTCCGGGACGCTCACGAGCAGCGCTACATCGACGGTTCGCCGCGCATCGCGCTCGGCATCCCCAACCCGTTCACCACCTATACCTTCATCGAGATGGAGCCGTGGCGGGTTGCGCGCCTTCGAGAGCTCAAGGACGAGTTCCCCGACCGCACCATCCGGGTCGTGCCGGGCGACTGCAACGAGGTGATCGTGGAGAAGATCACCCCCCGCATCCGGCACGAGCGTTTCAACCGGGGGTTCATCTTCCTCGACCCGTTCGGGATCAACCTCGCTTGGGAGACGATCGAGGCGGTGGCGGAGACCGGCGCCCTGGAAATCTTCCTCAACTTCCCGACGATGGGCCTCAACCGCGCCGCGCTGCACAACGAACTGGACGGCCTCACCGCCGAGCGGGCGTCGCAGATGAACCGGGTCTGGGGGTCGGAGGGGTGGCGCGACCTGATCTACGAGCGACGCCAAGGGCTGTGGGAGGCGCGGGAGTTCAAGAAGGCCCCGACGCGGGCCGAGCACCTGGGGCGCCTGTTCATCGAGCACCGGCTGGCCAAGGTCTTCCGCCACGTCAGCGACCCGATCGTGATGACCAACTCCCACGGCGCCCCGGTCTATTGCCTAATCTTCGCCGGCCACAACGAGACCGGCGCCAAGATCGCGGGCAGCATCTTCGACCGCCACCAGCGCCGGGCGACGGGTCCCCAGCGCCGCGCCGGGGTCGATCCGACCGGGACCCTGCCCCTTATCTGGACGGGATGAACCGCGAGGGCGAGGCGGCATGGCCACGCAGTCGGGCATCGAGTGGACCGAGGCGACCTGGAACCCGCTGACCGGCTGCACCAAGGTCAGCCCCGGCTGCAAGCACTGCTACGCCGAACGGCTCTCGCGCCGGCTCCACGCGATGGGGCAGCCCAACTACGCCAACGGCTTCCGGCTCACGCTCCACGAGCACATGCTGGAGCTGCCGTTGCGCTGGAAGAAGCCCCAGGCGATCTTCGTCAACTCGATGAGCGACCTGTTCCACAAGGACGTCCCGGTGGACTTTATCCTCCGGGTCTTCGACGTGATGGGTCGCGCCGACTGGCACCGCTTCCAGGTCCTGACCAAGCGCCCCGAGCGCGTGGCGGACCTCGACCCGATCCTCCCCTGGCGGCCCAACATCTGGATGGGCACCAGCGTCGAGACGAGCCGCTACGCCCCCCGGATCGGCCTCCTGCGAGGGACCGGGGCGGCGGTCAAGTTCCTCTCGTTGGAGCCGTTGCTCGGCCCGCTGCCCGGCCTCGACCTCGGCGGGATCGACTGGGCCATCGTCGGCGGCGAATCCGGACCGGGGGCGCGACCGATCGAAGAAGGCTGGGTGCTCGACATCCGGGACCAATGCCGGGCGGCCGGGGTGGCCTTCTTTTTCAAGCAGTGGGGCGGCGTGCAGAAGAAGCGGACCGGCCGGCTCCTCCAAGGTCGGACCTGGGACGAGATGCCGACCATGCACCCCGAGCAACGCCGGGCCGTCCTCTCAGGGAACTTGGTGTAGAACCGCTTATGTGTCGTCGCCCAACGCGTGGTCAATGCACTCTTGGTGAAAGTTGACGCCGTCGTCCTCAGGGTCATACGGTGCGGCCAGGTCCTGTCCGCACTTGAAGCACCCTTGAACGACCGCGATAGCACCACACTCGGGCTCAAAGCATTGAACCCGACCATCATTCCGCCTTGGGTCACGCGAGAGAATGGACTGGTTCTCGCAGAACTTGCGGGTCGAAGGACAACACTCCGACCGACCGGGGAACCTTCGGCCAGACGGAGACCGCCTCCGTCTTCGCGGGGCACCGGTGCCTCGACCCGGGGCGGGTGGGACACCGGCGAACTGATCTGGAACGCGGCGATTGGCCTGGTGCTGATCGCGGCCACCGCCCCAGGAGCCGCGTTGGCCGGGCACTACCTGGGATCGCTCATCGCGGGCGAATACGGCATCTCGTCGCTTCTCAAATCCTTCTTTGCGTACCTATCCGACCTCCCGTGGGACCTGCTGACGGATCGTTCCTGGGATTCGTTCGCCGACTTCCTCGGCGCGGCTCGCGCCGGGCTCGATCTGTCCCCGTCGTGGGGTTGGTTGCCATCGTGGCGAACCTGGATCGTGGTCGTCCTGATCGTTACGGCCCATCAGGTGATGCACGTCAGCTTCGTGGGCTAGGAAGTCGTCGCTATTCGCTTCCTCGGGTGGCTGGTGTTCCTGGCGGCATTCCTCGTTTCGGCGTGGGAGAGGATCGCCTCGGTCCTCTAGGCTGTTGTCGGAACATTCGGGTTGTCGGCGCTCACGAACGGGAAGCGCTGGGGGCGCCATCCGGCCACGCCGGCGCGGGCGCCCCCCACGTCGGCGGGAGTTGAAACGATGCCGTGGCAGCAATTGGGCGACCCGGGGAACCCCGAGAACGGGAACGCCAGCAACGGCGGGGACCTCTGCAAGCACACGGTGTACCTGGCGCTATTGGACTACCTGCTCGCGCGTCCGCCCTGGGCCGAGCAACTCCGCGTCCGCGAATGCCATGCGGGGAGGGGCATGTACCGGATCCCCGCCGGCAGCCGGAGGCTGCTGGAGCGCCTCTATGCGCCGCTCGGGGCCGGAGCGGGCGTCCTGCTCCGCGACGCCCAGCGAGCGACGCAGACGGCGCTGTCGGTCTGGCCCGACGATCCCGCGCGTTCCGCCTGGTACAGCGGATCGGCCGTGTTGAACGGCTGGCGACTCGGACGCGCCGACGCCGGGCGCCACCTGCTGGAGCTCTACGAACAAGCGGCCGACACCCGCGCCGTTCTCCGCGCGGTGTTCGCCGACCCGGGGCTGCGGCCGCCCCGGATGGACGTCCGCATCCTGCCCGAGCCCGAGCCCGGCCGGAGTTTCGACGGCGAGGCGTACGTCGAGTCCAACGTCTTGGCCTGGAACCCGCAGGACCTGATTCTGCTCGACCCGTTCGCGATGTGGCGACAACCCAAGGATCAAGCGAGGCGCAACCGCTACCGGCGCATCGTCGAGCGGGTGATCGCGCGGGGACGCCTCCCCCTTGCTGGTCCTCTTCTGGACGTGGGGCCGTGCGTTTCCGGTGGCCGCCGGCGACCTGGAAGGGACGGCGCCGCCGGTGCGGGGTGGGTACCAGGAGCTTCGCGGGCTGTTGCACCGCGCGAACCGGCGGTTCGTCCGGGTGACCTGGCGATGGGGGCTGCAGTTCGCCATGTGGGTCGTCGCCCCGGATTCCGACCTGGACGGTCTTCGGGCGGAGCTTCAGCGGCGCTGCGACGAGATCGCCACCCATCTGCAGCGGCACGGGACCCGATTGGCAAACCCGCGGGTTACCGTGGCTGTCGATTGACGAACGCCGAGCCGGCCGTCGCGAAAACCGGCGTTCCCGCGACACCGCCGGACATGCGGACAACGTCCCTTGTCGCCGGCAGCGAACGGGAAGCGCCGGGGCCCCGACTGGGGGGGTAGGCGCCGGGTCCCCGTGCGCGTGCGGAGCGCCCCGTGGTCGCGAGCGACTCCCGAACCCGGCTCTCGACCGGGCTACGGTTGGGGCGTGCGTCCTGGGGCCGCAGGGCGCGCCATCCGCCAGCGCGGTGCCGTTGCCCGTGCTGTCGGAACGGGGCCGGCGCTGGCAGTTCACCGCCCCTTATCCCGGCTCGGGGTCGCCCCGCCTTGGCGCCGAGCCGGCGCGGCCGGCGAGCTAACCCCTCCCCGCGCCGCCCCCCTTGACAGCCGCCGCCGCGGTTGTAGGATTGTCAACAATCGGCAGTCGCCCATGCCGATGAGTGTGCGCGACGGAGCGCGGCCCATGTCGGTGCCCTCGGCCAACGCCACCGCGACCATCAACGACCTGCTTTCGCTGCCGGAAAACCGCGCCCTGGCGGTCGACATCGCGGTCCGCCTGCGGACCGCGATCTTGGCTGGCCACTTCGGGCCGGGAGAGCGGTTGGGCGAGGAGCTGTTGGCGCGGTCGCTGGGGGTCAGCCGGGGACCGGTGCGGGAAGCCCTGATCCGCCTGGAGCGGGAGGGCCTGGTCCTCATCCGGCGCAACCGGGGGGCCGTCGTCGCCCGGTTGTCGCGCGAAGACCTCGACGAGGTCCACTCCCTGCGCTCGACGATCGAGCGATTGGCGGTCCGGCGGGCCGTGGCGTTCGCCGACGACGCGGCGCTGGCGGCGATGCAAGCCGTGATCGACGCCATGGCCGACGCCGCCCGCCGCGGGATCACCGAGCAGGAAGCGGCCGAGCTCGACGTCCGCTTCCACGACCTGATCTACCAATCGGCCCAACACCGCCGCCTCCACGACTGCTGGTCCACCCTGCGGCCCCAGATCCACATCTACCTGCTCAACCGCAACGTCGCCGACGACGATTTCCGGGAGCACCTCGTCAAGTCCCACCGATGGATCCTGGACGCGATCCGCGACCGTGACGAGGAACGCGCGGTCGCCATCCTCGACGACCACCTCCGCGGCTCCTACGAGCGGGTCGTCGTCGGCCACGGCCAACGCCTGGACGCGGGGACCGCGGACGCTCCTCGGGAGGGGTCGGCCGGCAACGTGACCGGGGGCGTGGCCGATGACCGCTGACCCCTTCGCCCTCACCGGGCGGGTCGCGGTGGTCACCGGGGCCGGGGCCGGGATCGGTCGCGCGATCGCCCGCGGACTGGCCCGCCACGGCGCCGATGTCGCCGCCTGCGACATCGACGAGGGCGGTTTGTCCGCCACCGTCGCGCAAATCGAAGCCCTCGGACGGCGCGGTCTTGGCGTCCGCTGCGACGTCGGTCAAGCAGCCGAGATCGCGCGCTTGTTCGCCGAGACGGACCGCGTCCTCGGCCGGGTCGACATCCTGATCAACAACGTCGGGCACACGGCGCGGTCGGCGCCCGAACATCAGCGGCTGGAGGACTGGAACGCGGTGCTGGCGACGGGAGTGACGGCGTCGTTCCTCTGCGCCCAGGAAGCCGGGCGGCGGATGATCGCCGCCGGTCGCGGGGGCAGCATCGTCAACATCTCCTCGATCGCCGGCGTCCTGGCCCTCGGCCGCGGCAATCTGGTCCACAGCGTCAACAAGGGCGCCCTCAACCAGTTCACCCGCGAACTGGCGGTCGAGTGGGCCAAGCACCGGATCCGGGTCAACGCGATCCTGCCCTGCCAGGTCCTGACCGAGGGCTTCCAGACCTGGCTCGACTCGCCGGGGTTCGACCCGGCGTTGATGGCGCGGTTCCTGACCGGGATCCCGATGAACCGGTTGGCGGTCGCCGAGGACATGGTCGGCCCGGCGGTCTTCCTCGCCTCCGACGCCGCGGCGATGGTGACCGGCACGCTGCTGCCGGTGGACGGCGGCAACCTGGCGCTCAACGCGGGGGGCAGCCACACGTGGACGTAGGCGCCAGACGGTAGTCGGTAGGCGGTAGGCGGAGGAGGAACGGCGACCGGACAGCCACCACAGGGGATCGGATCACCAACCTTGATGTCAGCGACGACACGCGAGGAGGAACCGGCGGTGTCCACGCACGACGCGAACGGCAACGGCACGGGCAGCCCCAAGATTTGGACGCGGCGCAACCTTCTGAAGGCGGGCGGCGCGGCGGCCCTCGGCGGGGCGACGGTGGCGGGCTTGCCGCTGGCGACGCCGAAGCGGAGCAGCACGTTCGCCGCCCCGGCGATCGTCCAGGGCGACCCGATCACGCTCCGCTACATGACGTGGTTCTGGAACGAGCCGGGCCGGGCCGAGGCCTGGCGCTTCATCATCGAGAAGTTCCACGCCGCCCAGACCGAGATCCGGATCGAGGAGGGCGGCGCCCCGTTCGACGAGTTCACCAACAACGTGATCGTCCAGGTCCAGGCCGGCGAGCTGGAAGGCGACCTGATCCAGACCACCCCGGATCTGGTCCTCCGCCTCCTCAACGCGGAGCAACTCGAACCGCTCGGCGACGTGCTGACGGCGAACAACATCACCACCCTCAGCGCGGCCCACGACTACATCACCCGCGACGGCCAGCCCTACGGCCTCGACGTGGTGACGGTCGTCTTCGGCCTGCTCTACAACGGCGCGATCTTCGACCGGGAAGGGGTCCAGCCGCCGACCACGATCGAGGAGTGGATCGACGTCAGCACCCGCCTGACCGAGCGCCCGAATCAGTTCGGCATCTTCTCCGACCACCTGCTCTCCGAGGCCGAAAGCTTCTGGTTCACCCTTCAAGAATGGGCGATGCCCTACGACGGTGTCTGGGCCAAGGGCCTGGAGCCTCAGGTCACCACCGAGCCGATCCTCAACGCCCTGACGCTGTTCAAGACGATGTATGACAACGCCTTCCCGCAGGGGGTCGACAACGCCACCGCCACCGAGCTGTGGAGCAACCAGCAGATCGCCCAGCAGCTGATCGTCTCGGCCCTGGTCAACGTCTACAAGGCGAACGCGCCGGAGCTCTACGAGAACATCCGCAGCGCCACGCTGCCCTGGCCGAGCAAGAAGTCGATCGCCCGCATACACCCGATCACCGTCAACGCCAACGGCCAGAACAAGGACGCGGCCAAGGAGTTCGTCAAGTTCCTCTACGCCCCCGAGAACTACCGCGACCTGCTGACCAAGCAGCTCGACGTGATCCCGGCCTACGAGGTCGGTGGCCTCGACGAGTACCTCGGCGACCTGCCGTGGCTGAGCCCCGGCTTCAAGGACATCACCTACACCACGCCGCCCGAGATCATGGGCGACTTCATCTACAACAACCAGGAGTTCGGCCAGGTCGTCCTGACCAAGTTCCAGGACGTCCTGACCGGCAACAGCGCCGTCGAGGACGCGATGGCCGAGGCCCAGGAAGAGCTGGAAGCGCTGGCGGAGCGGATCGAGGCGGACGCGGGGTAGGGCGGCACGGCTCCCCCCACTTCCTGAATTCGGGGATCCAACCTTGTGGGGAACGGGGGGGCCGGCGCGCCGCGAACGCGGAGGCGGCGCAAGGATAAGCCCCTCCCCCCGCGTCGGGGGAGGGGTTGGGGAGGGGGTCGTCCCCACCCGCCAAGGGGGGCCGATGACGACCCAGGCGATGGATCTGGCGCGGGGGGCGCGGCTGGGCGCCACGAAACGGCGGCGGCCGGCGTTCTTGCCGTACCTGCTGGTGTTGCCGATCCTCGCCTACGAGGGCGTCTTCCTGCTCTACCCGATCTACGAGGGCCTGCGCTCCAGCCTCTACCGCCAACCGCTGGGGCGGCCCGAACGGTGGGTCGGCCTGGCGAACTACCGCCGGATGCTGGGCGACGACGGGTTCTGGGCCACGATGGGCACCACCCTCGCCTACATGGCGGCGGTGATCGTGGTCGTGCTCGGGTTCGGCCTCGGGTCGGCGCTGGTTCTGAACCGCCAGTTTCGCGGTCGCGCGTTCGCCCGGGGGCTGATGACCCTGCCCTGGGCCTTCCCGGACGTGCCGACTGTGCTGGTGTTCCTCTGGATGCTGAACCCCAACTTCGGGGTCATGAACGTCTTCGCGCGGACGCTGCCGTGGGTGGATTCCAGCCCGACCTGGCTGCTCGACCCGACGCTGGCCAAACTCTCGGTCGTCCTGATCACCGCCTGGAAGGGGTTTCCGTTCTACAGCCTGGTGATCCTGGCGGCGCTGCAGACGGTGCCGCAGGAGCTGGCCGAGGCGGCGCGGGTCGACGGGGCGAGCAAGGTCCAGGTCTTTTTCGCCGTCACCCTGCCCGCGATCGCGCCGACGTTGCTGCTCTTGACGGTGCTGGCCTCGATCTTCTCCTTCAAGCAGTTCACCTTGATCTGGCTGCTGACCGGCGGCGGGCCGTCCGGGGCGACCAACACGATCGTGATCGAGATCTACAACACGGCGTTCCGGTTCTACGACTTCTCCTACGCGGCGGCGCTGGGGGTGGCCGGCTTCCTGATGGCGCTCACGATCGCGCTGGTCTTCGTCGCGATCCAGCGGCGGCAAGAACTGGAGGCGGGGTAGATGGCGACGACCGTTCGATCGGGGGTGGCACCGCACACGCCGTCGCGCCGGGTGCGGGCGGGGCGGCTGGCGCGGTCGGTGGGCGCCTCCGTCCTGGTGCTCGTCGTCTGCCTGATCACGTTTTTCCCGGTCTACTGGATGGCGGTGACGGCGATCCAATCGAGCAGACTGAGCACCGTCTACCCGCCCTCCTTGTGGCCCCGGGACCTCGACCTGACGGCCTTCCGGGAGGTCTTTCGCGACGAGCCGATCGAGCGCTGGATCGCCAACTCGGCGCTGCTCGCCGGGATGGCGACGATCCTCTGCGTCGGCCTGGCGATCCTCGGCGCCTACGCCCTCTCCGCCATGCGGTGGCGGGGGCGGGCGGTCTTCGCCGTGTTCCTGCTGGCGACGCAGATGCTGCCGGAAGCGCTGATCATCGTCCCGATCTTCAAGATTTACAACGAGTTCCCGCTGCTCGGGATCTCGCTCCGGGAAAGTTTGCCGGGGCTGTCGTTGATCGACGCCGCGTTTATCCTACCGATCGGGGTCTGGGTCCTGAAGAACATGTTCGACACGGTGCCGCGGGAGGTGCGGGAAGCGGCGCTGGTCGACGGCGCGGGGCCGATCCGGGTGCTCTGGCAGATCGTGCTGCCCCTGACCAAGCCGGGCTTGGTCGCCGTCGGGGTGGTCGCCTTTTTCTACGCCTGGAACGAGTTCCTCTTCGCCCAGACGATGATCCAGGACAACGCGATCAAGCCGGCCTCGGTCGGGTTGGCGAGCATGATCTCGATGCTCGACACCCCGATCGATCGGCTGCTGGCGGCGGGGCTGATCTTCGCCATCCCGCCGGTGGTCTTCTACGTCGTGATGCAGCGCTACATCGTGGCGGGGATCACGGCCGGGGCGGTCAAGGGGTAGGACCGGGAGTGCCGGGGAGGACGGGGCGGGGATGGGCAGCGGGAACGGTTGGCAGCCGACGGTGGTGATCTGCTACCACAAGTTCGGGGACGCGAGCCTGGAACTCGGGATGCTGGCGGAGGCGGGGGTGCGGGTCGTTCAAGTGACCGCCCTCGACACGCCGGAGGGGATCGCGGCGACGCGGGAGGCCGACGCCCTGATGGTCACGGTGCAGCGGGTGCCGGCCGACCTCCTGGCGGGCATGGAGCGCTGCCGGATCGTCTGCCGGGTCGGGACCGGGTTGGACGCGATCGACATCCCGGCGGCGACCGCGCACGGCGTTTGGGTCACCAACGTGCCGGACTACGCGATCGACGAGGTCTCGACCCACGCCCTGGCCCTGGCGTTGGCCCAGATCCGCAACCTGCGCGGGCATTTGGCGGCGGCGCGGGGCGGCGATTGGAGCTACCAACCGCACCCGCCGGTGCGGCGGTTGACCGGCCAAACGCTGGGGGTGCTCGGGTTCGGCCGGATCGGCAAGGCGATGGGGCGCAAGGCGCGCGGCGTCGGCTTTCGCGTGGTCGCCCACGACCCGTACCTGGCCGACGAGGAGATCGCGAACCACGGGGCGGAGCCGGTCGGGTTCGAGCGCCTGCTGGGGGAATCCGATGTCCTCTCCCTCCACGTCCCGTTGACGCCCGAGACGCGGCACGTCGTCGACGCGGCGGCGCTCGCCCTGATGAGACCGACCGCGTACCTGGTGAACACGGCGCGGGGCGAGGTGGTCGACGTCGACGCCCTGCTGGCGGCGGTGCGGGCGGGCCGGATCGCGGGGGCGGCGGTGGACGTGCTGCCGACCGAGCCGCCGCGGGAGGACGATCCGCTGCTGGCCGAGCCGCGGATCTTGGTCACGCCGCACGTCGCCTGGGCCTCGGAGGAATCGGCGGTCGACGTCCGGCGGCAAGGGGTGGCGGAGGTGCTGCGGGTGCTGCGCGGGGAACCGCCGCGGGCGCCGGCGAACGAGGTCTCGGTGCCGCGGCCGGCGCCGGCCCGGAGGGGGGCGTGACCGGCTTCGGGGCGGCCGGCGAGGAGCTGGCGCGGGCGCGCGGCGAACTGGCGGCGGCGGGGGCCGACTTCGGGCTGCTGTCCTCGCTCGCCAACGTCACCTACGCCGGCGGGTGGGAGGTGCCGGTGGCGCTGGGGGCGCTGGCCGACCTGGCCTACGCCCAACCGTTGCTGCTGGTCGGCGCGCGCGACGCGACGGCGGTGCTGATCGTGCCGAACGCCCAGGCCGGTGTCGCCGAAGCGGGGTTCGGCGGCGACGTGGTCGCCTTCGACACCTTCGACAGCTTCGCCCCCACCGACTCGCGGGCCTCGTTTCTGGCCGTCCTGGGCGAGGCGCTGGGCCAAGCCGGCCTGATCGGGGCGACGGGGATCCTGGCGGTCGAGGAGCGGACGCTGCCGCGCGCGGCGGCCACGCTGCTGGAAAAAACGCTGCCCGGCTGGACCTTCGTCGAAGCCGCGGATCCGCTGGCGCGGGCGCGGGCGACCAAGACCGAGCGCGAGATCGGCTTGCTGCGGCTGGCGGCGGCGATCGGCGACGTGGCCCAGACGACCCTGAGCGAACTGGCGGCGACCACGGGACGCACCGAGCACGCGATGTGGGGCGAGATCGCGGCCCGGGTCTTCGCCGCCGCCGGGCGCGACATCCCGCTGACCGGGGAGCTGGTGACCGGGCCGCGGACGACGACCGTCGCCTACCCGAACGGGCCGCGGAACCGGACGACGGCACCGGGCGACGCCGCCCTGATGGACCTCAGCAGCCGGGTCGACGGCTACTGGTTCGACGTCACCAACACCCACGTCGTCGGCGGCGTCGCGCCGACCGCCGAGCAGCGCCGCT
>CADCWE010000242.1 GCA_902806325.1 uncultured Thermomicrobiales bacterium
CTCGGTCGCGGTCTTGGAATCGAGCGCCCCGGTCGGCTCGTCGGCCCAGACGATCGCCGGGTCGTTGACCAGCGAACGGGCGACGGTGACCCGCTGGCGCTGGCCACCGGAGAGTTCGGCGGGGCGGTGCTTGGCCCACTTGGCGAGACCGACGGTGTGGAGGGCGGCCATGGACTTGGACCGGGCGTCCTTCGGCTTGACGCCGGAGACCAGGAGCGGCAGCTCGACGTTCTCGACCGCCGAGAGCACCGGCAACAGGTTGTAGACCTGGAAGATGAAGCCCATCCGGCGGGCGCGGTAATCGGTCCGCTTGCGGTCGCTCATCCGGGCAAGGTCTTCCCCCTCGAGCCAGATCTGGCCGCCGTCGATGGAATCCAGCCCCGAGAGGCTGTTCAGGAGCGTCGTCTTGCCGCAGCCGGACGGCCCCATCACGGCGACCATCTCGCCGCGCCGAACGGCGAAGTCGACGCCGCGCAGGGCCTGGACCTTGTCTGTCCCGGTGTCGTAGGTCTTGACGATCCCCTCGGCCCGGATGATGGCGTCGGAGGTGACGTTGGCGCGCTTCCCGTTCTTGCTGCGTCCGAACATGAAGGTGGCTCTCCCGGTCGTGGTTGACGGCTGAAGGCCGATCGCTGACGCCTCGATGTTCCAAGCGTAGGAGCCAACCGTGTGCATCCCGTTACCGGTTGGTGACGAAACGGTCACGGGCGGCGGGTGACCGCGGATCGCCGCCAGGAGCGCGCCGTCCATCCGGTGCTTGGACACGCGGACGGCGCCGGCGGCGCCGGAGCGGTCCTGGGTGGCGTGGTCGCCGTCGAGGCCGAGGACCACGCCGCGGGTCCGCGGCGCCGGGTCGCGCCGCGCCGCGGAGGCGACCCCGTGCACGCCGGGCATCGTCGCGTCCATCAGCACCACGTTCGGCCGACGCGCCCGCGCCAGTGGCAGGGCCGCCGCGCCGTCCCCGGGTTCACCGACGACGGCGATGGCGGGTTCCCGTTCTCGGAGCATCCGGATTCCCCGCCGCGCGCCTTCCTGGTCGTCGACCAGGACCACCGTGCTCGTCCCGCGTCCGCCATCGCGGCCCCGTGGCCGCTGATATAGTTGTTCCGGTGGCCCCGGCCGCGCGCCCGGGCCGGGCGGCGGGGTCCGCCGCGAGACCTTGGACGGAGGCGCGACCTCCGCCGAACGAGGGAGACCGATCGCCACCGCGACCGAGGAGGAACCGCCTTGACTGGCGACGATCGCCCCGAACCGCCCCACGCCGGACCGCCGAAGGAGTTGGTGGAAGGGTTTCTGGACTTCCTGCGCGCGACGCTGCTCTGGAAGCTGGACGGCTTGAGCGACGACGATCTGCGCCGCTCGCTGGTCCCTTCCGGGTGGTCGTTGCTGGGGATGGTCAAGCACATCGCCTACGTCGAGCGGTCGTGGTTCCAGAACGTGTTCTTGGGCGAGGACGTGTTCTTCCCCTGGACCGACGCCGACCGGGACGCCGATTGGCGGATCGAACCGGGGGAGACCACCGCCGCCGTGCTGGACTTCTACCGGGCCGAGTGCGCCCGCTCGCGGGAAATCGTCGCCGCCGCCGCCTGGGACGACATCGCCGCCCGGCCGGACCTGGCGCGCTCGCTCGGCTGGATCCTGACCCACATGGTCGAGGAAACCGCCCGCCACTGCGGCCACGCGGATCTGGTGCGGGAGATGTTGGACGGCGCGACCGGGGAGTAGCCACCCGCCACCGGCGCGGCGGCGTAACATCCAGCGGCGACCGGCAGCGCGCCAAGGTCGCACGGCCGCGACCGCAGGACGCCCCCGCCACCCCCCGGTCCCGCCGCCGCCGACGCCAGCACCAGCGCCCCGACCGTACCCAACCAGGCGGCGCAGACCGCCACCGCGACGGCCCCGCGCCGCCACCGGTTGCCCTTCCGATCCTCATCCATCGCCCTGTCCTCGCCCGATCGCCGTTCCGATTCTGGAACCATGATGGCGACCGGGCGTGAGGCGGGCGACCGGGGGGGCCGGGGATTCGGGGGTAGGGCTGGCCCTACCATGGAGGGTGGGTTGTTCCCTGTGGCCCGCACGCTGGGGAGGGGTGGATCGGTCGCGGCGGGGCGGGTCCAGGCGTGGTGCGCGTCCTGTGCGCCGGGTCGCGTGGGAACCGTTGACGGCGCGCGGGGGGCCTCGGTAGCCACGCACGGCTCCGGTGGCGGCGGAAGCGCCTGATCCACCGGCCCCGCTTTGCGGTCCTCACCCGTGCTCGACCGGGCGCCGTCGGATTGGGCAGGCCGCGCCGGACCACGGGTCGCCGCCAGCAGGCGGGAGGCGAACGACGGGGAGCCGGCGCGGGAGTCGGCGCAGCGTCAACGCCGCCGCCGACCCGGCCAACTGCGGGGCGTGCGGCACCCCGTGCCGATCCGACCAGGCATGCCAGGGCGGCGCCTGCGTTTGCGCCTCCGGGACAGACTGCGGCGGCGCGTGCGTCGACACCGGCACCGACCCGGCCAACTGCGGCGGCTGCGGCTCCGCGTGCGCGGTCGGGGAGAAGTGCGCGGGCGGGGGTTGCGTGTCCGCTTGCGATCCGATCTCCTGCCCCGAGGGCCAGACCCAGAACCCCGAGACGTGCGCGTGCGAGTGCTCGGGCTTCCAGGACGGCTGCGCCCCGCACGAGGTCTGCCAAGACGGGCAGTGCCAGCAGAAGTGCTTGGACACCAGCGGCGGCGGCGTCCACAACGGGACGTTCGTCGCCTGCAGCGACGAGAACGGCGCCTTTATCGGCTGCTCCTGCAACACCTGCGGCACGACCTGCCGGTACAGTTCGGGCTACGCCTGCTGCTCGGACGGCTGCCAGTACGTCGTCACCACGTGCGCCGGCATGGGTCACTAGATCGGTGCCCACCGAGGCGGCGGGGTCACCCCCGAGGCGTCCAGCCATGGCTGCTCTTGGACGCGTGGTGGAATTCGCGTCGTCGCGCCGAGTGGCGCTCCCCCTGTTGCCAGGACCGCGTTGGGCGGGGCCGTCGGGAGAACCCGGCGGCCTCGTCGCGGCCGGATTGGGAGGAGCCGGGCGGTCACGGCGATCCAATCCCCGCTCGCCGTGGCCGCTTGGCGGTCACGATTCCGCCGGCCCTCCCCCTGCGCGCAAGTGCGGGGGAAGGGCCGGCCGCTCTGCCTCGACCCAGCACCGTTCGACGAACCCTACCCAAAACGGCCGATGCTGCGAGCCATCGCCCGCGTCCCGCGCACGCCGGGGCCGCGTCAACGAGAGCACGTTGAGCCGGCGGCGACCGAGGCCATCGAGCGCCCCCTCATCGAGTCCTGGCACCGTCGCCGAGTCGTCATCACGCCGTGCCCAGGACTTCCAACCCGACGGGGCGTTCCCCTGTTTCCACCTGTTACTACCGGAATCATCTTCGGCCCGGGGCGCCTGAGGCGGTGCGCCACGGCGCTTGCCGGTGGGATCGCGCGGCTCGATAGGCGGTCGTGGTGGTGAGGCGACCTGCCGGCGGTGCGGGGGATATCGAGGGGGCGTTCATGGCCGCCATCGACCGGGTCCCCGCACTGGGCGACCGCGCCCGGAGCGGCCACCGCGAGGAATGCTTCCGGGGGTGACGGACGTTCCGGTTTGGGCGCTCGTCGGCGATGCCGGGTGCCACAAGGACCGGTTCTTGGCTTTGGGCGTTTGCGACGCCTTCCGCGACGCGCAGTTGGTGGCGGACGCGATCGACGACGGGTTGGCCGGGCGCCGCCCCCTCGCGGAGGCGCTGGCAGACGACGAGCGTCGCCGCAACGAGGCGACCCCGCCCGACGATCAAGAGAACCTCCAGCGAGCGCGGCTGGAACCGCTTCCTCCGCCGGCGGTGCGGCTGCGGGCGGCCCTCCGCGGCAACCGGGAAGGCACCAACCGGTTTTGTCTGTCCACCGAAGGCATGATCCCGCGGGAAGCGTTCTTCAACCCAGGGACCATGCAGCGCCTCCTCGCGGCCGCGTTGGTGGCACCGGCGCCCTCCCGGCGAGCGGCGGCGCGACGGTGGGGACGGCCGTACGGGGCATCATCACGCCGCCCACCCGACGGGGCGCGGCACGCAACGCCCCTACGATCGCCCCGTCCCCAGCCGCCAACTCATCCCCGCAGGTACGCCAGCACCGCCAGCACCCGCCGGTGCCCGGTCTCGTCCTCGCCGAGACCGAGTTTGGCGAAGATCGCGGAGACGTGCTTTTCGACCGTGCCGTCGCCCACGAAGAGGCGCTCGGCGATCGCGGCGTTGGCGTGGCCCTCGGCCATCAGGCCGAGGACCTCGCGCTCGCGGGGGGTCAGGGCATCCAGGCGGTCGCCGCGCCGGCGGCGGGCGACCAGCTGGGTCACGACTTCGGGGTCGAGCACGGTGCCGCCGCCGGCGACGCGGCGGACGGCGGCGACGAAGTCCGCCACATCCGCGACGCGGTCCTTCAGCAAATAGCCGATCCCCTCGGCGCCGGTCTCCAGCAGCTCGCCCGCGTAGCGCTCCTCGATGTACTGCGAGAGGACCAGGACGGGGGTGCCGGGCACCCGGCGGCGGGCCTCGATCGCCGCCCGTAGGCCCTCATCGCGGAAGCCGGGCGGCATCCGGATGTCGACGATCGCCACGTCCGGCCGGTGCGCGACGATCGCGGCGACCAGATCCGGTCCCGTGCCAACGGCGGCGATGATCTGCTCGCCGGCGTCGGCGAGCAGGCGGATGATCCCTTCCCGCAGCAGCACGGCGTCTTCGGCGATCACCACCCTCATCGGATCGGGATCTCGGCCCGGACCCGGGTCGGGCCGCCGGGCGGGCTTTGCACCGCGAGGCGCCCGTCCAGCGCCGCGACGCGGTCGGCCAGCCCGGCCAGGCCGGTGCCACGCCGGGGGTCGGCGCCGCCGGGACCGTCGTCGACGACCTCGACGATCAAGGTGTCCCGGTTTTTGGCGATCCGGACCGCGGCGTCCGTGGCGCCGCCCGCCGCGTGCTTGGCGACGTTGGTCAGGGCTTCGACGACGACGAAGTAGGCGGTCACCTCGACGGCCTCCGGCAGCCGCTCCGGCACGCGGATGTCGACCGTGACCGGCACCGGGCAGCGACCGGCGACGGCGGCGACGGCGGCGTCCAGCCCGCGGTCGGTCAGCACCGCCGGGTGGATGCCGCGGACCAGGTCGCGCAGGTCGGCGAGGACCCGCTTCGCTTCCTCGTGGGAGGTGTCGATCAACGCGCGAGCGGCGACCGGGTCGCGATCGAGTTTCTCCTTCGCCATCCCGAGGTCCATCGCCAGGGCGACCAGGCGCTGCTGGGCGCCGTCGTGCAGGTCGCGCTCGATCCGCCGCCGCTCGGCCAGCATCGCCTCCATCGCCCCGGAGCGGGTCCGGGTCAGCACGTCGACCCGCTCCTCCAGTTGGTCGCCCTTGCGCGGCCCGAGCAGCCAAGCGGCGGCCAGGACGTGGCCGCGGGCGGCGCCGGCGAGCACGTACGCCGACGCGACCGCCGCCACCGGCGCCAGCAGCGCGACGACCAGCGCCCCGAACCACGACCCCACCGGGTAGGCCAGACCGACGCCGTGCCCGGTGTTCGCGTAGGCGACCGGCGTCAGGACAAACGACAGCGGCGTGAACAGCGCGACCGCCGCGACCACGAGCTCCGCGATCCCGAGCGGCAACCCGACCAGCAGGAACGCCAGATCCCGCCACGTCGCCGGGTCGGTCGCCATCCCGGCCGCGCGAGCGATCCACCCCCCCGGCGGCCGAGGCCGGTACGGCGCCGGGATGGCCGCCCCGGCGAACGCGCCGACCCGCCGCCGCTCGGTTCTGGCCGCCAGGCGCCACAAGCGCACCGCGACCAGCGCCACCGGCAGCAACACCACGGAGGTCGCGAACCCGAACCCGAGCGCGACCAGCACGACCACGACCACGAACCAGACCACGCCGCGCCAGGCGTTGCCGGCCAAGAACCGCATCGTCGCCCACGGTTGCGTGTCGGCGATCACCCGCCGCGGGTGCCACCGGGCCTCGATCGCGGACAGGACGGCGGAAGCGGTCGGCGACGACATCAACGGTTACCTTCTCCCCGGCACCGTTCCACGTTCGGTCTCCGATTATAGGCATCCCGGTCGCCACGAGCAGCGGGACGGACCGGAGATTGGGGTTGGGGGTTTGCCCCCAGACAGCCTTGCACCATGCCAGCGCGCTCGACACTCCATGCGCCAAGCAGCCGCTGGTCTATCACCCATGTTGACCCGGCCGGCCCGGCAGACCATCTCACACCCTTGCCACCGCCGCGTTTTTATCCCAGCACGACCAACAGGACGGCGGGCCGATCCGCCAAGACCGAGGCGGGACCCCCTTCCGAAACGGCCCCAGCTCCGATAAACTGGCCGCATCCGCAACCCGAGCGCTCCGTCCCCCGCAACGGGGGCTTTGTCGTCGTCCCGATCGTCGTCCGGCGCCGGGGGGGATTCCCCATCGCCGCCGGAGCGCGGGGTCTCCGTGACCGTTTCGTGACAGCGAGGCGAATAAGGCGCCACATCCCGGGCCTAAGCTGCAATCCATGACCGGGAACCCCGACGTTCCCGACCGGCGGAGGATTTTGGGGAGAACGGCGATGGCTCTCGCGGCACGACACCTTCCGAACTACAAGCGAACCACGGTCGCGATGCCGCGCGTCGCGGATCTTCCCCGACCCGGCATCCGGGGACTTGGCCTCGGCGCCACCGCGCTGTTCCTGGTCTTCCTCGTCGACGCGCTGCTCCACCCGCGGGCGTTTTTCGACCTGGCGCTGATGAAGGCGATCCAGACGGTCTCGTTGCCGGGGCTGCACCCCGGGGTCGACTTCGTCAACGAGCTGACCGGGTCCCGCGGCGCGATCGCCGTCTGGGCGGTCTCGATCGCCCTGTTCGCCGGGCTGCGGTGGTGGATCCCGGCGCTGGGGATGATGACCCTGCCGGTCGGCGGCGTGATCAACGAGGCGGTCGGCGCCCTGCTCGTGACCCGCACCCGCCCCCACCTGGCCGAGCTGGCGCGCGACAGCGGCAACCACGCCGAGCGCTCGTTCCCCTCCGGCCACGTCATGGGCGCGGTGATGTTCTACGGCTTCCTGTTCGTGGTCGCCGGTCGGATCGGCTTCCGCCCACTGCGCCTGGCGGTCCGGAGCGGCGCCCTGGCGGTCCTGGCGGCGGTCGGGTTCTCCCGGGTCTGGGACGGCGCCCATTGGCCGACCGACGTCCTCGGCGCCTACGCCCTCGGCGCGATGGCGCTCTCCGTCCTGCTGGCCCTCTACGCCCGGTTGGACGCGGCGGTCGGGCACCTGCCCTTGATCCGGGCCGAGCGGCTGGCCCACGACGAGACCCGACCCCACGCCCACGCCTTGACCAGCCTGGTCCTGTTCGAGCGCGACACGGTCGCCAAGGTCTACGCCCCGGGGCTGATCCCGACCGCGATCTACTGGCTGGCGTTCCAGGCGCCGTTCCCGTATGTCCGGAATCGCGCCGCCTTGAAGGCCGCCGTGCAGCGCCGCAACCTGGCCGCGCTGCTGACCCGGGCCTGGTACGGCGAGGCGCGGGTGGCCCGGGCGTTGGGCGTCGAGACCATCGGCGGCCGCGAGGCGCTGGTCTCGGAGCGGATCGCCGGCGGCGCCCCCACCGACCGGGCGAAGGCGAAGGCGTTCCTGACCGACCTCCGGACCCGGTTCGAGGCGGCGGGCCTGCCGACCTGGCAGATCGACCCCCGCCAGCCGCGGGCGATCGACAACGTCCTGGAAACCCCGGACGGCCGGTACGTGGTGGTGGATCTGGAGTCCGGCCTGGTCTCCCCCATGGCCTCCAAACTGACCTGGACCCGGGCGCTGCGCCGCGGCCTGATCCCCTTCTACGACGAGGTCTTCTTCGACGTCACCCGCGCCTACGTGGCGCAGACCGAAGGGTCGCTCCGCGCCGCCCTCGGCGAGGACGGGTTCGCCGACCTGGAATTCACCCTGGATGCGGCCGAGCGGGACGCCGCCGCCTGGCACGCCACCGAACCCCGGCTCTGGTCCAAGGCGCTGCGCTTCGGGATCACGTGGTTCAGCGTCCGGGCCTGGAAGACCCGCCTCGCCGGCGGCCACGAGAAGGGCAACGCCTGGATCGAGCAAGCGGTCGCCACCTGGGAAGCCGAAGGGCGGATCTCCGCCCCCGAAGCCGCCACGCTGCGGACCCAGATCGCGGAGCCGACGTTCCAACTGATGCTCCCCTACCTGGGCGCGCAGATCCTGGTCAGCATCCCGCTCCGCTTCCCCTTCGGCAGCATCGTCCGGCCGCTGATGGTGCTGGGGGCGCTCGGCGCGGCGACGGTCAAGCTGGCGCGGCGGCGGATCGACGGCGCGGCTTGGAAGCGGGCCTGGAGCATCCACTCCCCGCTGGTGATGCTGCTCTCGGCGGTGCCGGGCTTCGGCTCCTTCGCCTACCTGGCGGCCAAGCCGGTGCGGGCGAACCGCCTCCTGCTCCGCGCCGTCGGCGACGCCGCGCTGCAGAAGGTCCCCTGGAACCTCGCCGAGCGGACCGGGTTGCGGCGGATCGTCACCCACGGCCGCCCCGCGCAGACCGCCGCCCCGCGGCGGCACCGCCGGCCCCGGCTGGTTGCAACCGGGCCGTACGTCCCGGCCTCGAGCACCGAGGCGGTCGAGGGCGCGCACGCGGCGTAGACCGAAACGGTAACGGGGGCGGCCGGAATCATCCCGGCCGCCCCCATTTTGTGTTGACGGCGTGCCGACGGGTCACCACCACGGCGTCCGGACCGGCCCCGACCCGCCCTACCACGACCCCGCGTCCGGCGGCGGCTCGATCTCGGAGAAGCGACCGGCCGTGCGGTAGCCGGATCGCCCCCATGATGCCAGCGGCGCCCCGCTCCCGGCAACAACCGCACGGTCCCGACCAAGCGGCCGGATGGATGTCCCGGCGGCGGGCGGAATCGGCCGCGTTGCGCTGGTCAATGAGCGACCAGCCGCCAGCGATCGGCCGTCGGCGGTCCTTGATCGGTACCACGCCTCCGCGCGACGGCCGATCGCTGATCGCTTCGCCCTAATACGTCGCCCGCCCCCCCGAGATGTCGAATGTGGCGCCGGTCGAGAACGAGAGGTCCTCCGAGCACAAGAAGGCGACCAGGGCGGCGACCTCCGCCGCCTGTCCAACCCGGCCCATCGGGATCCGGCTGGTCATGTAGTCGATGTGGTCCTGGGACACCTGCTGCAAGATCGGGGTTTCGATCACGGCCGGGGAGACGCAGTTGACGAGGACGCCGCGGGTGGCGACTTCTTTGGCGACCGATTTGGTGAGGCCGATCACCCCAGCCTTGGCGGCAGAATACGGCGAGGCGTTCGGGTTGCCTTCTTTGCCGGCCACGGAGGCGATGTTGACGATCCGGCCGTAGCCGGCTTCGGTCATCGGCGGCAAGGCGGCGCGGCAGCCGAGCCAGACGCCGGTCAGGTCGATCGCCAGCACCTCGGCCCACTCCGCGGGGTCCAGCTCCCAGATCGGGGCGGAGCGGCCGGCGATTCCGGCGTTGTTGACCAGGATGTCGAGTCGGCCGGTCTCGGCGGTGGCCCGCTCCACGGTGGCCGCCCACGAGGCGGGGTCGGTGACGTCGAGGCGGTGACCGATCGCTTCGGCGCCGATCTCGGACGCCGCGGTCTCCGCCGTCGCCGCGTCGATGTCGGCGATCACGACGCGGGCGCCTTCGCCCGCCAAGCGGACGGCGATCGCCCGACCGATACCGCGCGCCGCCCCGCTGACGATCGCGGTTCGCCCCTCGAAACGCATCGCTGGATGCTCCTGCGTGAGCCGCGCGGCGGGTTGGACCGAAAAAGGCCGCTTGACGGCCGTTCCGGACAGCGATAAGACTTTAGCACGGGGTGACGAACTAGGGTTCGCGCTTGTGAACCGGATCGGGACACGGTCTGCCTCAGCGAGGAGGTGCCATGAGAACGGAGCCGATCCCTGCCGCCGCGCCGTCGCGTCCCCTCGTTAAGTGCGCGGCCCGCGTCCTCGACGTGCTCGAAGC
Organism: uncultured Thermomicrobiales bacterium; assembly: GCA_902806325.1. Lineage (GTDB taxonomy): Bacteria > Chloroflexota > Chloroflexia > Thermomicrobiales > UBA6265 > CADCWE01. The sequence goes on from CADCWE010000242.1 coordinate 10,031, forward strand.
GCTGGCGGGCCGACCGGACGGGCTCGGGTTCTCGGCCCTGGCCGCCGCGTTGGATCTCCCCAAAAGCCGTTTGCACGAACTGCTCGGGGTGCTGACCGACCGCGGGTACGTCGCCTTCGACCCCGCCCGTCGCGTCTACGACCTCGGGATCCGGGTCTGGGAAACCGGCTAGGACTACGCGCGACACCGGGATCTGGCGCGGAAAGCCGTGCCGGTGATGGAGCCCGTGGTCCGGTCCCAACGAGACGGTCCCGCTCACGGTGCTGCACGACGGGAACTGAGGGCCATCGAGGTGCGGGGCGGGAACGGGTAGCGCGCCATCGCGCCGGGATGCGTGAGGTGGCGGTCGGGGACCGGGCGGACATCGCCGCGCCGCGCTTTCGACGCGACTTCCGGGGCATCGCTCGCGATCCCCGGACATCACGGCCGGATCGTGACCCCCCCGTCCACCGGCAGCAAAACCCCGGTCACCCAAGCCGCGTCGTCGGACGCCAGGTAGCAAACGGCGCCGGCGATGTCGGCCGGGGCGCCGGCGCGGTTGATCGGCAGCCCGGGCGGCTGCTGGGGTTTGCCTTCCCAGTGCTCGCGGTTGATATCGGTGGGGACGCCGCCAGGGAGGACGGCGTTGACCCGGATGTTTGATGGGCCAAGGGCCATCGCCAAGGCCGCGGTCATCCCGTTCAGCCCGCCCTTGGACGCGCAGTAGTGGACCTGGGTCGCGCTGCCGAGGTAGGACGAGACGCTGGAAACGTGGACGATCGCGCCGCCGCCGCCCGCCGCCATCACCGGCGCCGCGGCCTGGCTGGTCACGAACGGACCGTAGAGGTTGGTCCGGAGCGTCTCCTCCCAGATCTCGTCGGTGATCTCGTGCAGCTCCCGGAACGGGCAGATCGCGGCGTTGTTGACCAGCACGTCGAGCCGGCCGTACCTCTTGGAGGCGGTCGTCACCAACGCTTCCGCCTCCGCCCGCCGTCCGACGTCGGCCTTGAACGCGGACGCCCGGCCGCCCCCGGCCTCGATCAGGGCGACGACCTCCTCGGCGTCGGCGGCGGCGTGGACGAAGTTGACGACCACCGTCGCCCCCTCCGCGGCCAACGCGACGGCGATGCCGCGGCCGATGCCGCGCGAGCCGCCGGTGACGATAGCGACCTTGTCGGTGAAGCGTTGGCGGCGAACAGATTCCACGGCGTTCCTTACGCGCGGTTGGCCCGGCACTGCGCGCCCTCACCTCCGTGCAATGGATGGTGGACGGCGTTTCGGGGAGAACGCAATCGGCGGGCCGAGGCGGCGGGGCTTCGCCGAGCCGAGCAGCGGCGGCCTCCCAGACGCTTGCTACGGGAGCGTCTCGGCCACGGCCAAGGCGACGCCGTCCGGGTTCTCGCTCACCATGCCGTGACCGGCGTCGGGCACCACCGCGATCGGCACCCCGCCCGCGCGAAGCAGTTCCTCGTGCGGGTGGGGCAAGGTCTGGGCACCGAACACGTAGGTGCGTGGGACGGCCAGGCCGAACAACGCCGCACCCAACGAAGCCGCGACCAGGCCCGCGGCGCTGCGGTGCATGGCGCCCGGATCCGTCGCCCGAAGCGTCGCCGGGTAGTCCGCCCAGGCAGGGTTTTCGGCCGCCCACGCTTCGGCTTGGGCGATGACCGCCGCGTGGCCGGTCGCCACGTAGCCCTCCTCGGTCTGGTCGGCGATGGCGCGACTCAGCGTCGCGTCGTCGGGCTCGAGGTTTGGCTCGGCGAGGACCAGGCCGGCGACCAGATCCGGGCGGGTTACGGCCAACACGATCGCGACCGATCCGCCGAAGCTGTGGCCGACGAGGCGGCATTCCCGGAGGGCGAGGTGGTCGAGGAGTCGGGCGACGGTCGCGGCATGCGCCTCGAGGGCGTAGGAGAACGCGTCGGGCCGATCGCTGAAGCCGAAGCCGAGGAGGTCGACAAGAAGCGCCCGGTAGGGCACGAGCCGCGGGTGGCGGACGATCGCCGGGAAGTCGGCAGAGGAGGCCAACCCAAGACCGTGGAGGTAGACGCAGACCGGCTCGCGGCCGGCGAGGTCGTGGTAGCGGAGATAGGCGTCGAGGTCGGGCAGATGCAACGCGCGCACGGGCACTCACCTTGAAGCAAACATCGGGACCAGAAGACGGATCGTCCGGATCGACGCCTATTCCTCCAGCCAGCCGTCCTTCACCGTCACCCCCACCCCGGGCCCGTCCGACGGCCGGAGGAAGCCGTGCTCCGGCAACGGCACGCCGTCCAGATACGGATACAGGGAGCGGACCGGTTCAGCCTCCCCGGCGTTGCCGATCACGACGCACTCGGCCAGGGGCGTGTTCGGTTGGCTGGCGACGAAGTGGATCGCCCACGGTTGGAGGCCGCCGGCGTGGGGGATCACGTCCAGCCCCCAGGCCGAGGCCATCGCCGCGATCTTGCGCGCCTCGGTGATCCCGCCGCACCACGCGAGGTCCGGCTGCAAGATTTGGCAGCATCCCCGAGCGATCAGCTCCTTAAATCCCCAGCGGGTGTATTCGTGCTCGCCGGTGGCGATGGTGGTGGAGTGGATGTGCTGGGTCAGGAAGGCGTAGCCGTCGTAGTCGTCCGGGGTCAGGCACTCTTCGATCCAGCGCAGGCGGTAGGGTTCGAGCAGCTTGGCCATCCGGACGGTGTAGTCGACGGTCCAGGCCATGTAGCAGTCGAGCATGATCTCGGCGTCCGGGCCGACCTCGGCCCGGGTCCGCTCGACGAGTTCGATGTTGCCCTTCATCCCCGCCCAACCGTCGGCCGGGCCGTGCGGCATCGCCAGCTTGAAGCCGGTGAAGCCGAGGTCGCGGTAACGGGCGACGTCGTTGCCGGTCGAATACACGGGCAATGGATCGCGCGTCTTGCCGCCGAGCAGACGCCAGAGGGGTTGGCCGGTGGCCTGGCCGATCAGATCCCAGAGCGCGATGTCGACCGCCGAGATCGCCATGACCGGCAACCCCTTGCGGCCGTAGGGCAACGAGGCGCGGAACATCTGGTCCCAGAGGACCTCGGTCGCGAACGGGTCCTGGTCGCGCAAGAGGTGGGCGAGGTGGCCCTCGATCATCGCCTTGGCGGGGGCGGGGGCGGTGCCGCCGATGCCGGTCAGGCCGTCGTCGGTGGTGATCCGGACCAGCACCTCCGGCCCCCAGCGGGCGCCCCAGGACGAGCGTTTGTCCCGGTACTGGGGGTAGCCGGACATCGGGTTGGCGACCAACGACTCCGAGAGCCACGACGCGGCCCGCTCCTCGCGGTGCCGGATCGGGGTCGCGGTGACGCCGGTGATGCGCACGGATCGCTCCTTTTTGGCCCGTGGTAGAGTCGGGCGGATCCGGAACCGGGCGCCATGCTAGCAAAGGAGCGCGCATCATGGGCGGCATCGCCGACGCCACCTATCGGGTCGACGCGGTCCGCCTCGGCGGCTGGGACTGGGCGCCGGGGTTCGAGCTGTTTTGGATGGATTTCGACGCGCCGGACGAGCCGCTGGCATTGGTCGGGGTGGTGATCCGGGGCGGCGGCGTCACGGCGCTGGTCAACACCGGGCCAGACCCGGCATTCGTCGCCAAGGTGGCGGCCGAGGCCCCGCCGGGCCAGAAGCACGTCCTCCTGGCGGGCGCGGAGGAACACCCGGCGGCGGCGCTGGGCCGGCTCGGGATCGGGTTGGCGGACGTACCCCTTGTCCTAATGACACCGTTCCGGGCCTACGCCATCGGCAACGGGCTGCGCTTCCCGAACGCCGAGATTTGCCTTTCCCGCCGGGGCTGGATCGACTTCCACGCCCCCGCTGGCGCGACCACCCGCACGACAAGCGGGGGCTCTGCATCCCGGACGCCGTGCTGGTCGGTCTGGTCACCGACGCTTGACCGCGAGTGCGGTTGCTTGAGGACGAAGAGACGCTGGCACCGGGCTTGTCCGTCTTCTGGACCGGCGTCCACCACCGGAGTTCGATCGCGGTCAAGGTGGCGACGGAGCGCGGCGCGGTTTTCGCCTCGGACAGCTTCTTCCGGGTCGAGAACGTGACCCAGAACCGCCCGATCGGGATCAACGAAAGCATGGAGGAGACCCTGATCGCCTACGACCGCCTGCGCTGCGAGGCCGACCTCCTGCTACCGCTCTACTACCCGGAGGTGTTCGAGCGGCACCCGGGGGGGCGGGTGGCGTGGGTCGCGATCAGGGACGCGACGCGGTAGCAGCGGCGGCGCCATTGGACGGTCGGGACCGTTCCCGCGGTTCGAGCGGGATGAGATAGACTGGAAGGCCTTGTTCCACTTGGATTTCATGAAGCCGGTCATTCACCAGCGGCATCATCTCGAAGGCATCGTCGACGTTGATCGTGGCGTTCAGGTAGATACCAACCGGGTCCTCGCCGTACCCGACCGTGAACCAGGCATCCGCATAGCGGGCCAGGATGCGTTGCTTGAGATCGGTAATGGCCTGTTGGATCATCGGATCGTTTTCGTCAATGCATGGTTTACGCATTGCGGGTACCTTCCTTGTGCCGGATCTCGCTCAGGAACCGCCGCGCTTCTTGAAGGGATCGCATCCCTCGGGAACGACCAATGCCGTCGGGCTGGTAATCGGCGCGATGTCGGATCGCCATGGTCTCGCGCAGAACATCCCGTAGCGACCCGGGATATCGCTTTCGGCGGGTGATCAGCAGCCCCGCGAACTGGGCCTGCACAAAGTCGTGGCCCCATTGGCCGCTCTTGCCGCTGGGTCGCACGTCCTCGCGGAGCAACACTGCGACTGCCGCCTGATAACAGGCGTAATAGGCCCGATTGGCGCAACTATTGTAGCGCCCGGCCGCGAACTCCGATTCGGCGGCGGCGAGGTTCTCGTCGGCTTTGGCGAGGAAGGCGTCGGCGTCGTCCATCGGCCGATCATAGCCCAATGGTCCCGGTCGCGGCCGGTGGCGCCGTGCGTCGTATCATGGCGCGGGGGAAATGCTCTACCGTTGCGAACGGACGCCGTACCCACCGCCTCCCCGTGCTCAGGAGTTTGCCCCGCATGCCGACCTTGCTGGTCCGCCACGCCGCGTACTTGGTCGCCTTCGACGACGCGGACCAGGCATGGGAGGACGGCGGCCTGTTCGCCGAGGACCACGTGATCCGGGCGGTCGGACCGACCGCGTCGCTGCCGGAGACCGCGGACCGGATCGTCGACGCCCGGGACCGGGTGATCTTGCCCGGGTTGGTCAACACCCACCACCACTTCACCCAAACCCTGACCCGGGCCTTGCCCGCGGCCCAGGACGCCGACCTGTTCACCTGGCTGAAGGTCCACTACCCGATCTGGGCCGGGCTGACTCCCGAAGCGGTCGCGGTCAGCACCAAGATCGCGGTCGCCGAACTGCTCCTCTCCGGCTGCACGACCACCAGCGACCACACCTACCTGTGGCCGAACGGGGCGCGGCTCGACGATCAGATCGAAGCCGCGGCGGAGATGGGGATCCGGTTCCACGCCGCGCGCGGTTCGATGTCGGTCGGGGAATCCCTCGGTGGGCTGCCGCCGGACTCGGTGGTCGAGGACGAGGCGGCGATCCTGCGCGATTCCCGCCGCTTGATCGAGACCTACCACGACCCGGAGCGGTACGCGATGCTGCGGATCGTGCTCGCGCCCTGCTCGCCGTTCTCGGTCTCGCCCGATCTGATGCGGGAAAGCGTCGCCCTGGCCCGCAGCTACGGCGTCCACGCCCACACCCACCTCGCCGAAACGCGGGACGAGGACGCCTACTGTCGCGCCACGTTCGCCAAGTCGCCCGTCGAACTGGCCGAGGACCTGGGCTGGGTCGGGGACGATGTCTGGCACGCGCACGTGGTCCACGCCGCGCCGGAGGAGATCGGCCGCTTGGGCCGGAGCCGGACCGGGATCGCCCATTGCCCGAGTTCCAACATGCGCCTCGCCTCCGGCATCGCCCCGCTCGGCGCCTGGACGAGGGCGGGGGTGCGGGTCGGGTTGGGCGTCGACGGCTCGGCCTCCAACGACGGCTCGCATCTGCTGGCGGAGGCGCGCCAGGCGATGCTGCTCCAACGGGCGACCGGCGACCCGGCGGCGCTCTCGGCCCGGGCGGCGCTGCGCCTGGCCACCCGCGGCGGGGCGGCGACCCTGGGCCGCGACGACATCGGCGCCCTCGCACCGGGGATGGCGGCAGACTTCGTCGGCTACCGCCTGGACGCGCTCGGTTTGGCCGGGGGCGCGGTCCACGACCCGCTGGCGGCGCTGGTGTTTTGCCAACCGCCGGGAGTGGACCTGAGCGTGGTCAACGGCCGCGTGCGCGTGGAAGGCGGGCGGTTGGTGGGGGTGGATCTGCCGCCGCTGATCGCCCGCCACAACGCGATCGCGCGTGGCCTGGCCCAGAGCGTACGGTGAGCGGCACCCGCCATTGGTCCCGCCAACCGGGACAAACGGCCGGATTCGAGCGCGACGAAGGGGGGATGGCCCCCGATGGCGGGCAGGAACCGGCCAACGGTTGACTGGCGGTACGTTTGTCCTTGGCGGTGGCGTGCCGTGCCCGCGTTCCCTTCGTCGCCCCCGTTTGGGAGACGCCGATGGTCGTTCCCGCCGTCTCGCCCAGACAGCCCGTGCGTCCACGACCGATCCGATCGGCCGGGTCGGCGCCGCCGCGTGCGGCCGGGTGCCGGTCGTGAGCGCGCTCCGGCTGCCGGCCAAGCTTACATCGTCGGCCTGACGCTCCTCGCCGCGGGGGCGCTGCTGGTGGCGTTGGCCGGCGGCGCGGCGCCCGGGATGCGCCAAAAGGTGCTGGCGGCGGTCTTCGGCGCGATCGGGATCATCGCCTGGGTCTACCCGCTCCAGTTCTCGTTCAAGACCCGGCTCAACTTCGACGCCTGCGTCTTCTTCGCCGCGATCCTGCTCCTGGAACCGGCGCTGGCGATCGGCTTGATCGGCGCCGGCACGGCGTTGGCCCACCTGATCTTGCGCGAGGACGGCGTCCAAGCCCTGTTCAACAGCGCCCAGGCGATGGCCCAGGCGGCGGCGGGATCGCTGGTCCTTGGACTTGGTGGCTGGACCAACGACCCGCCCCGTTGGACGACCCGGCGATGGTCGGCCTGGCCGTCGTCGCCGGGTTGGCGCTGCTGCTGGTGACCAACGTCGCCGTGGCGGCGATGGTCGGGCTGCAATCCGGCGTCGGCGCGCTTCGGATTTGGTCCCTGGCCCTGGCCGGCACCGGTCGGGTCGAGCTGCTGGCGCAGGGGGCGCAGATCGGGTTGGGGTTGCTGGCGGCGATCGTGACCGACGCCCAGCCGTGGGCGCTGACCCACGTGCTGGTGCCGACCGGTGCCGTCTACGGGTTGCTGGAGC